>DASTPT010000001.1:0-21067 GCA_035762085.1 Actinomycetota bacterium
TGGCCTGGTAGCGCTCGATCAGCTTGTACTTCGACACCCAGTCGATCTCGCGGGACACCGGGTCGAGGTCGCCGCTCTCGATCGCGTTGAGTACCCGCCCCCACAGCTCGACGACCCGCTTCGCGGTCGGGTCGCCGCCGCGGCGCTCGACGAACTCGACGGCCTTCGCGAGGTACTCCTGCTGGATCTCCAGCGCGCTGACCTCCTTGTTGGAGGCGAGGCGGACCTTGCGGCGGCCGGTGACGTCGTGGCTGACCTCGCGGATCGCGCGGATCGGGTTCTCCAGGGACAGGTCGCGCATCACCACGCCGGCCTCGATCATGCGGAGCACGATGTCGGCGGTGCCCACCTTGAGCAGGGTGGTGACCTCGTTCATGTTCGAGTCGCCGACGATCACGTGGAGGCGGCGGTAGCGCTCGGCGTCGGCGTGGGGCTCGTCCCGCGTGTTGATGATCGGCCGGGAGCGCGTCGTGGCGCTCGAGACCCCCTCCCAGATGTGCTCGGCGCGCTGCGCGATGCAGAACTGCGCGCCGCGGGGCCCGTGGAGCACCTTGCCCGCACCGCACCACATCTGCCGCGTGACGAAGTACGGGATCAGGATGTCCGCCATCCGGCCGAACTCGCCCTGCCGAGCGACCAGGTAGTTCTCGTGACACCCATACGAGTTGCCGGCCGAGTCGGTGTTGTTCTTGAACAGGTAGACCTGGCCGCTGATCCCCTCCTCGTGGAGGCGGACCTCGGCGGCCGCCAGCAGCGCCTCCAGGATCCGCTCCCCCGCCTTGTCGTGCGCGACGACGTCCAGGATCTGGTCGCACTCGGGCGTGGCGTACTCGGGATGGGAGCCGACGTCCAGGTAGAGCCTGGCCCCGTTCTCCAGGAACACGTTCGAGGACCGCCCCCAGTGGACGACCCGACGGAACAGGTACCGGGCCACCTCGTCGGGCGACAGACGTCGCTGACCCCGGAACGTGCACGTCACGCCGTACTCGTTCTCGAGGCCGAAGATGCGGCGGTCCATGGGTCGAGTGTAGGGCCGGCGGTCCGCGGAGGCCGGACCTACGACGCGGCCTGGAGGACCCCGGCGATCCGATCCTCGGCGAGCCGGCGGAACTTCCGGCGGCCCGGCTGCGAGCGCTCCAGGACACCGGCCTCGATCGAGCTGGCCTCGATCGTCCGATCCTCCGCGGCCGAGAGTGCCTTCACCGCCTCCCGGACCGCGGTATCCAGGTCCCAGTCCTCCCGGTACGCCGCGCGAACGGCCGCGTTGAGGGTCTCGGCATGCCCGCCGATCGCCACCGCGCCGTGCTCGTCGGTGACCGTCCCGTCGAACATGATGTGGTAGACCTCGTTGTGCCCGCCGTCGTCGGCGACCTCCGCGACGAGGATCTCCACCTCGTACGGCTTCATCTGTTGCGTGAAGATCGTGGAGAGCGCCTGCGAGTACGCGTTCGCGAGGTCCCTGGCCCGCACGTCCTCTCGGTCGTACGCGTAGCCCCGCATGTCGGCGAGCCGCACGCCCGCGATCCGCAGCTCCTCGAACTCGCTGTACTTGCCGACCCCTGCGAACGCGATCCGGTCGTAGATCTCGCTGATCTTGTGGAGGGTGGCGCTGGGATTCTCTGCCAGGAACAGGATGCCGTCCGCGTACTCGAGTCCCACGACCGACTTGCCGCGCGATATCCCCTTGTGCGCGAAGTCCGAGCGGTCCTTCATCAGCTGCTCCGGCGGGACGTAGGGCATGAAGCTCATGGCGCCCGCTCCTGCAGCACCGCTTGTGCGGCCGCGGCGACCTGGTCGTCGGGGATGTCCTCCGCGCCTTCGGCCGTGATCACGACCACGTTCGGGAAGATGCCGCGCGCGAGGTCGGGCCCGCCGGTGGCCGCGTCGTCCTCGGCCGCGTCGATCAGCGCCTCCACCGCCACGCGCACCGCCTCGTCGCGCGTGAGGCCGGGGCGCCACCGCTTCTTGAGCGAGTTCTTCGCGGGGAGCCCACCCGAGCCGATCGTCTGGTAGTCGTCCTCCTCCCAGCGACCGCCGGTGGCGTCGTAGTAGAAGATGCGGCCCTCGCGCCGGCGCTCGTCGTACCCGCCGAACAGCGGTACCACGACGAGGCCCTGCATGGCCGAGGGCAGGTTCCCGCGGATCATCTGCGCGAGCCGGTTCGCCTTGCCCTCGAGCGAGAGCCGATCGCCGGTGATCTTCTCGTAGTGCTCCAGCTCGAGCTGGAAGATCTTGACGACCTCGACCGCCTGGCCCGCGGCTCCGGCGATCGCGATCGCGGACAGCCTGTCCGCGGGGAAGACCTTGCGGATCTTCGCGTCCGCGATGAAGTTGCCGGCGGTCGCCCGGCGGTCGCCCGCCATCACGACGCCGCCGTCGAACTTGAGACCGAGCACCGTGGTGCCGTGCGGCGCGGGCACGTTCGAGACCATCGAGGCCTGCGGCGGCAGGGCCTCGGGCCGCATCCGCGCGACCAGGTCGATGAAGCTGGGGTTCGCCCCGATCGGGTCACCGATCGGGATGTCCATGGGCTCGCGGCTCACTGGCCGCCCTTCTGGACGTAGCTCTTCACGAACTCCTCGGCGTTCTCCTCGAGGACCGAGTCGATCTCGTCGAGGATCTCGTCCATCTCCTCTTTGAGCTTCTCGCCCTTGGCGGAGACCTCGATCTCGCCAGCGTCCTCGTCGGCGCCACCGCCGGAACGCCGGGTCGTCCTCTTCTGCTCCTGCTCCTGCGGCACGACGTCTCCTCTGGTCGGTAGCGAGATTCTACCCGTGACCCGGACACGACCCCTGTGCCCGGAAGCGCCTCCGGTCAGGACCGCAGGAGCTCGACGAGCGTGGCCGGGTCGGGCGCCTCGTCCAGGAGCGCCTCGACGTGGCCGCGCGTGCCCCGGAGCGGCTCCCGCATCGGCACACGCTGGAGGGCCGCCTGCCCGGTGTCGAAGATGATCGAGTCCCACGAGGCCGCCGCGATCGCGTCCGGATAGCGCTCGATGCACCGGCCGCGGAAGTACGCGCGGGTGTCCTCCGGCGGTTCCATCACGGCGCGGTCGATCTGCTCGTCGGTCGCGAGGCGCTCGACCTCGCCCGTTGCCGCCAGGCGGTGGTACAGGCCCTTGTCCCGACGCACGTCGTGGTACTGGAGGTCGACGAGACGGAGCTTCGGGTCCGACCAGTCCAGGCCATCTCGGGAGCGATAGCCCTCGAGCAGCCGGTACTTCGCCACCCAGTCGAGCTGCCGGTGCAGCGACAGCGGCTCGTCCTCGAGCGCCGTGAGCACGGACTCCCAGCGCTCGACGACCTCCTCGTTCTCCGCGGTCGGGTCCTCCTGCTCGACGTACTTCTTGGCGCGCTCGAGGTACTCCCACTGGATCTGCACCGCGGACAGCCGCCGGCCGTCCGCCAGCGGCACCTGCTTCGTGCACGCGATGTCGCGCGAGATCTCGTGCAGCGCGGCCACCGGGTTCACGAGCGTCAGGTCGGCCAGGTAGTCGTCCTCCACCATCTTGAGGACCAGGGCCGTCGTCCCCACCTTCAGGAAGGTGGCGACCTCGCACAGGTTCGCGTCACCGACGATCACGTGCAGGCGCCGGTACTTCTCGGGGTCGGCGTGCGGCTCGTCGCGCGTGTTCACGATGGGGCGCTTCAGCGTGGTCTCGAGCCCGACCTCCGCTTCGAAGAAGTCGGCCCGCTGGGTGAGCTGGTACCGATGGCCGCCCCGCTCGTCCCAGGGCGCCTCCGCACCGAGCTTGCCGGCGCCGGTGAAGACCTGGCGACTCACGAAGAACGGGGTGAGGTCGCGGACGAGCGCCGCGAACGGCGTGGCGCGGTCGACCAGGTAGTTCTCGTGGGTTCCGTACGAGTTCCCCTTGCCGTCGCTGTTGTTCTTGTAGACCACGATGCGAGCGCCGTCGGGCAGCGCTCGGCGGAGCTCCTCGAGCGAGCGCTCGAGGATCCGCTCACCCGCCTTGTCGTGGACGACGAGCTCCCGCGGGGTGGCGCACTCGGGCGTCGAGTACTCGGGGTGCGCGTGGTCGACGTAGTACCGGGCGCCGTTCGGCAGGATCACGTTCGCGAGGCCGAGCTCCTCCTCCGGCGGCTCGCGCATCTGGACCGGCTCGAACCCGCGGGCGTCCCGCATGGGAGACTCCTGTTCGTAGTCCCAGCGGATCCGGCGGAGCGATCCCGCGTACATCGCGATGAGCTGCGACGAGGACAGGACGGGGTTGAAATCGGTCGAGCCGACCGCGACGATCCCGTACTCGGTCTCGGTGCCGATGACCTTGGGGATGGCCATCGACGCAGCCTACAGGTACTGGCCGGCGCTCACCCGCTCGACCTGCCGGCCCTCGCCCTCGGGGCCATCGCCGAGGAGCGTCCGTACGTAGACGATGCGCTCCCCCTTCTTGCCCGAGATCCTGGCCCAGTCGTCGGGGTTCGTGGTGTTCGGGAGGTCCTCGTTCTCCTTGAACTCGTCGCGGATCGCGTGGAGCAGATCCTCGGTCTTGATGCCCTTGACACCGGTCGACAGGAACCGCTTGATCGCGTCCTTCTTCGCTCGGCGCACGATGTTCTCGATCATCGCGCCCGAGTTGAAGTCCTTGAAGTACAGCGTCTCCTTGTCGCCCGATGCGTACGTGACCTCGAGGAACCGGTTCTCGTCCGACGTGGCGTACATCCGGTCGACGGTCTGCTGGATCATCCGGCCCACGGCCGTGCCGACGTCACCCGATCGATGCACGTCCTCCGGGTGGATCGGGACCCCGGCGGTGAGGTACTTCGTCATGATGTCCGCCGCCTGGGACGCATCCGGGCGCTCGATCTTGATCTTCACGTCCAGCCTGCCGGGCCGCAGGATCGCCGGGTCGATCAGATCCTCCCGGTTCGAGGCGCCGATCACGATCACGTTCTTGAGCGTCTCGACGCCGTCGAGCTCCGAGAGCAGTTGCGGCACGATCGTAGACTCGACGTCGCTCGAGATCCCCGTGCCGCGCGTGCGGAAGATCGAGTCCATCTCGTCGAAGAACACGATCACCGGCAGCCCCTCCTCGCTGCGCTCCTTCGCGCGCTGGAAGATCTGGCGGATCTGCCGCTCGGTCTCGCCGACGTACTTGTTCAGGAGCTCCGGGCCCTTGATGTTGAGGAAGTACGAGTGGGCGTCCTGGCGGCCGGTGCGCTCGCGCACCTTGTCCGCGAGCGACTTCGCCACGGCCTTGGCGATCAGCGTCTTGCCGCACCCCGGCGGCCCGTACAGGAGCACCCCCTTCGGCGCCTCCAGCTGGTGCTCCTGGAACAGCTCCGCGTACAGGAAGGGCAGCTCGACCGCGTCGCGGATCGCCTCGATCTGTCCCTCGAGCCCGCCGATGTCCTCGTACGAGACGTCGGGGACCTCCTCGAGGACGAGTTCCTCGACCTCCTCCTTCGGGAGCTTCTCGAGGGCGACGCCCGACCGCGTGTCCACGAGGAGCGGGTCTCCCGCGCGGATCACATCCTCGTGCCGCAGGGCGTTGGACAGCGTGGCGACGATCTCCTCGTCACCGCGCCCGACGACGATCACGCGGTCGCGACCGAGCCGGTCCTTCACGCGCATGACCTCGCCGCTGCGATCCGGGTCGAGGACCTCGACGACGTTCAGCGCCTCGTTGAGGATGACCTCCGCGCCCTTGACGAGCCGTTCGCGGTCCAGGTCCGGCGAAGCGTTCACCCGCATCTTCCGCCCCGCGGTGAAGACGTCGACCGTCTCGTCGTCGTTCGAGCCCAGGTAGACGCCGAACGACGCGGGGGGCTGGCTGAGCTTCTCGACCTCCTCGCGCAGCGCCTCGATCCGCTCGCGCTCCGCGGTGAGCGCACCGACGAGCTTGTCGTTCTGCGTCAGGGCGCGCGCCAGGTCGCCCTTCGTCTCGAGCAGCTTCTCCTCGAGGATCTTCACCTGGCGGGGAGCGTTCGTCAGGCGGCGTCGGAGAAGGGCGATCTCGTCCTCCAGGAACTTCACCTGGAGCTCGAGCTCGTGGACCTGCTTCTCGTACCGCTCCTGCTGCTCCCGGGGATCGGTCTCGGGCATGTGCACCTCCTCCCGCGTGGTGCCGCAGTATACGCCCGGCCTCACGATGTGCCGGCAACCGCGCGCTTCCCTCCAGGCTATACGTCACCGTCGGCCGGGGCGGACGACCAGCCGTCGTCGGGGAGCCGGCGACCGAGGGTCAGGAAGCCCGTGTGCCCGATCATCCGGTGGTCGGGGCGGACGCTCCGGCCGGTGACGTGCCAGGAGCGTCGGAGGATCTCGATCGTCTCCAGGTGCTCGAACCCGTGATGGGGGAACGCCAGGACGAGCTGCTGGACCTGCACGGTGGTGGGCAGGTACCCGCACACGATCGCGCCGGGCGCGAGCGCCGTCGCGAGCGCCTCGAGAGCCTCCCAGGGCTCCGGCAGGTCCAGGATCGCGCGGTCGAAGACCTCGCCCGTCGAGGCGACGCCCCGGACGTCGCCCTCGCGCAGGTCGAGCCACTCGGGCAGCTTGCCGAGGAACGCCTCGAGGTTCCCGGTCGCCCTCGCCCGGAACTCGGGCCGCACCTCGTAGGAGACGACCCGGCCCTGCGGACCGGTCGCGCGGCACAGCGCCAGGGTGAGCGACCCCGACCCGGTACCGGCCTCGAGCACCGCGGCCCCCGGGAACACGTCGGCCTCGACGAGGATCGCGCCGATATCCTTCGGGTACACGACCTGTGCCCCGCGCGGCATCTTCAGCACGAAATCGGCCATGCGCGGCCGGAAGCAGCGGAACACCATGCCGGCGGCCGAGTGCACGACGGTCCCCTCGGGCGAGCCGATGATCAGGTCGTGCGGCAGCGTCCCGCCGTGCGAGTGCCACGTCTGGCCGGCCTCGAGCCTGACGAGGTACCGGCGGCCCCGCTGGTCCACCAGCAGAGCGCGCTCGCCGGGCTCGAATGGGCCGCTCACGCGCGCCCCTCGGCGGCCTCGCCGTAGATCTCGGCCGGCAGGACCTCCTCGGAGACGTTCGCGGCGACCTCCCGGTCCGTCGGCGCCTCGAGCCGCTCGCCGAGGACCTGGGCCCGGGCGCGGCAGAACGCGCAGAAGCGCCCGGTCGTCGGCTGGCCGCAGCGCTCGCACGGTCGCAGGTCGACGGCGTCCTGGCGCTCGAACAGCGGCGCCCCGCGCTCGAGGAAGCTGAGGAAGAACTGCGCCTTCGTCCCGGGCGAGGCAGCCTCGAGGTGGTTCATCGCCTCCTTGTACCGGAGCTGGGTGTTGCCCGCCACGAGCGGACACTCCTCCACGACGTAGTCGATCCCGCGCAGGAACGCGTACGCGGCGGTTTCGAGCTCGGACAGGCGGTGGAGCGGCTTCACCTTGCGCAGCAACCCCTCCTCCGACGGCAGGACGGGGAACTGGCGCGCGATGTACTCGGTCTGCCACCGCAGCGTGTTGCCCAGCAGCGTGGCGGCCTCGTCGTCCAGGTTGTGACCGGTCGCGACCACGTCGTACCCGTGCTCGAGCGCAGCGCGGTTGAAGACGTAGCGCTTCGACAGCCCGCAGACCGAACACGTCGATCGCGACCCCTTCCGCCCGGCGGTCGGGATGTCGAAGCCGAACGCCTCGGCCAGGTCGACCTCGATCAGCCGGGCGCCTCGCTCCTCGGCGAAGGCGCGTACCAGTTCTCGGGACCGCGTCGAGTACGCGCCGATCCCCAGACCCACGTACAGGCCGCCCGCGTCGTAGCCGAGATCCAGCAGCACGTCCCACAGCGCGAGGGAGTCCTTGCCTCCCGAGACCGCCACGAGGATCCGATCCTGCAGCCCGAACATGTCGAACGCGTCGACCGCCCGGCGGACCTGCTCACGCACGTGGTGGACGAAGCAATCCCGACAGAAGGCGGCGTTGTGGCGGCGGACCTCGATGACCGCGGGCCCCTTGCACCGGCGGCAGCGCATCCGGCTCATGCCGTGCCTCCCGAGATCACCGGGCGGATCTCGAGCAGATCCCGATCGGTCACGCGGTCCTCGCGTGTGAGCAGCTCGCGGTCCCGGATCACCAGCACGGTGTCCGGGTCGATCTCGAGCTCGGCAAGGACGTCTCGGACCTTTCGGCCGCCGGAGACCTCGAGCTCACGGTCGGGGTTGCGCAGCCTGACCCTCACGCTCTTCCAAGGCTAACCCAGCCGCGTGCTCGGGCGGACGCCCGCGCCGGGACGACCGTGCGAGGAGCAACAGGAACGCCCCCATCGGGACGTACCAGAGGCCGGCGGGCTCGCCGCCCCACGTGGCGAGCAGGACTCCGAACGCCGTGAGCGCCACCGCGACGACCACACCCGCTCCGGCGGCGACCCTCGTCGCCCTGGCTCGCGACCCCGACAGCCGCCACAGGGCCGCCCGGAGCAGCCGGCCCCCGTCGAGCGGCAGCCCGGGGATCAGGTTGAACAGGGCCACGCCGAGGTTCACGAGGGCGAGCGTGCCAAGGACCCCCTCGAGCGCAGGGACCTCGCCCGCCCACGTCGTCGCGAGCGCGAACGCCGCGCCGAGGCCGAGCGAGACGGCCGGGCCGATCAGGGCGACCGCGAACTCTCGCGCGGGGGTCGGAACCTCGCCCTCGATCTCGGCTACACCTCCGAACACGAACAGCGTGATCCCTCGCACGCGGATCCCGAACCGTCGGGCGGTCACGGCGTGGGCCAGCTCGTGCACGATCAGGCACAGGAAGAAGACGGATCCGGTCACCAGCCCCATCGCGGCGCGCACCGTCGGCGCGAGTTCCGGATAGACCTGCCCGAAGCCGCTCGCCGTGGCCCACGCCACCAGGGCGAGGACCAGGAACCACGTCACGTGCAGCGACAGCTCGATCCCGAGGACGCTGCCGATCCCGATCGACGCTCGGCGCACGACACGAGCGTACGCGCCGTGGGGCGGGAACGTGCCCCCGCCGGATCAGGACTGCGGCACCGGGTTCACGCCCAGGGTGACCGGAGTCGTCCGGCGATCGCCATCCGCCCCGACGACGACGAGCTCCACGCGGTCCCCCGGGTCGTGCCCGCGGATCAACTCCCCGAGCGACTCGGAGTCCGTGACCTCCCTGCCGTCGAACTCGACGATCACCTCGCCGACCTCGACGCCGGCCGACTCGGCCGGGCCCCTCGGCGCGAGGTCGACGACGTACGCACCCTGGGTCACCGGCAGGGCGAACTGGAACGACAGGCCCTCGGTCACGTCCTGGGTGACGACGCCCAGGTACGCGACGGGCTCCGACGGGTTCTCGGCCGCCGACTCGATCGTCGGCTTCGCGGCGTCGATCGCGATCGCGAAGCCGATGTTCTCCGCCGCGCCCGCGCCGGCCGAGTTGATGCCGACGACCTCGCCGGCCAGGTTCAGCAGCGGCCCACCCGAGTTCCCCGGGTTGATCGCGGCGTCGGTTTGGATCACGTTGCTGTAGGTACGGACGAAGTCCTCGCCGCACACCTCGGGGTCGCAGTTGGGATCGTTCGCGTCGATCGACCGGTCCAGCGCCGAGACGATCCCCTGGGTCACGGTGGGACCGCCCTCGAGCGCGAGGGCGTAGCCGATCGCCACGACCTGCTGCCCGAGCTTCAGGTCGGCGGACGCGCCCATGGGGATCGTCGGCAGTCCCTGCGCCTCGATCTTCAGGACCGCCAGGTCGGCCGCCTGATCCCCGCCGATCACGCGCGCCTCGTGCCGTCGCGCGTCCGGCTCGGGCGTGATCACGGTGATCCGCTGGGCGCCCTCGACCACGTGGAAGTTCGTGACGACGATCCCGTCGGCGCGGACGATGAATCCGCTTCCCACGCCGCGGCCGCCTCCCTCGCCGAACGACGACCGGTCGATCGTGTCGGTGGTGATGTTCACGACGGCCGGGCGGACCCGCTCGACCAGCCGGACGACCGGGTCGTCGGCGACGTCGACCGAGGACCCCACGGCGGCGGGCGAGACCACCGGCTCCTCCTGCCGAACGATCGTCCGCGTGCACGCCCCGAGCACGAGCGCGATCGCGGCGATCGCGAAGAGCAGGCGCTTCATCGTCTTCCTCCATGTGATCTCTCGAGCTGGCCCGCTCACGGGTGGTTCGATACCGACCGAGGCGGGTCTGCGGTCCCCTCCAGGCTAGCCGACGGCGACGGTTCCGACCGGCTCGGGACGCGGCAGCAGCCCGGCCTCCTCGAGGACCCGATGGATGCCCTCCTCGTTGTGGATCGCCATCAGGTGGACGCCGCGGACCCCCTCGAGGGCGCGGATCTCCTGCACGATCTCGACGGCGATATGGACGCCGACGTCACGCTGGCGCTCCGGCGGGGCGGTGTCCATCCGCGCGATCACCTCGTCGGGCAGGTCGATCCCCGGGACCTGGTCCCGGAGGTACCGTGCACCCCGCGCGGTCTTCGGGACGAAGATCCCGACGAGGATCGGCGCCGCCCCGAGCAGCCCCAGGTCCCGCGCCCGCGCGAGGAACAGACGCAGGCGCGGCACGTCGAAGCAGATCTGCGTCTGGACGAACTCGGCGCCGGCCTCGATCTTCTTGCCCAGACGCATCGGCCGGAACTCGAGCGGGGGCGCGAACGGGTTCTCGACCGCGCCGATCAGGAACGACGGCGGTGTGTCGAGCGGGCGCCCGGACAGGTACGTGCCGCCGTCCCGCATGATCCGCGCGGTACGGAGCAGCTGGATCGAGTCGATGTCGTAGATCGGGTTCGCGTCGGGGTGGTCCCCCGCCGAGACATCGTCCCCCGTCATCAGGCACACGTTGCGAACGCCGAGCGCCGCCGCCCCCAGGAGGTCTGCCTGCAGCGCAAGGCGGTTCCGGTCCCGGCACGTGAACTGGAGGATCGGCTCGAGCCCGGCGTCCAGGACGAGGTGGGCCGCGGCGAGCCCCGCGAGGTGCGGGTGTGCGGCGCTGTTGTCGGTGCAGTTGACGGCGTCGACGCGCCCGAGGAGACCCCGGGCGATCCCGAGCGTGGAGGCCGGGTCCGCGCTGTCGGACGTCGGCATCTCCGTCGTGACGACGAACTCCCCGGACAGGAGCAGCTGGTGCAGGCGACTGCGCACGACGGTCATCCGTCGCGCTCCGTCGCCTCGTACGCGGCCCAGCCGGGCGGAGCGTAGGCGGCGCGACCGTTCACCAGGTTCTCCCACGACGAGGTCTCCTGCAGTCGCCAGTCGACGGGCTTCTGCACGTGTCGCAGGTGATCGCGCCAGACCGGGAGCCGACGGGATCCCTCCCACGCCTGCACCCACACGCAGGGACGGTCGGGCAGGACCTCGCAGTTCCCGTTCTGGAGCACGCCGCCGCACGGGCCGTTGCGCAGGCTCTTGGGGCATCGCATCGGGCACGTCAGGCCGGTCGAGTGCAGGATGCACTGGCCGCACATCCGACAATCCCAGATCGCTTCCTTCGTCTCGCGCTCGATGACGAGGAGCGCCCTGCGGAACCCGCGGATGGGTCCCGCGGAGGGCGGTGGGCGCCGGTCGAGCTCCTGCCTCTTCATCTCGCGGGCCTCCCGCCCGCCGGCCGCGTCGTCTACCGCAGCGACCCGGCGGGCACCTCCTTGCGCGGATCCACGAACGGCAGCGCGGCGGTCCGACCGCCGACGGTGCCGTCCGGAGTCTCGACGTCGAGCTCCGTCCCCGGCTCGGCGAGCTCGGTCGGGACCCACACGTACCCGATGTTCCTCTTCAGGCCCGGCGACCAGACGGCGTCGGTCACCCTGCCGACCTCCCGGCCGTCACGGTGCGCCGGCCAGAACCACTCGAGCTCGGCTTCCAGCTCCTCCATGTCGAGCTCGATCCCCACGAGCTTGCGGTCCACGCCCTCGCGGCGGATGCGCTCGAGCGCGTCCTTGCCGATGTAGTCCTGGGACTGCTCCTCGACGAGACGCTCGAGCCCCATCACGTGGAAGGGTGTGTCGTCGATCGTCATGTCCGAGCCGTAGTTGAAGATTCCCGCCTCGATGCGGCGTGCCTCGCTGGGGGCGATCGGCCGGATCCGGAACTCCTCCCCGGCCGCCAGGATCGCGTCCCAGAGCTCCGTCCCGCCCTCGGTGCCGAGGAGGTTGACCTCGAACCCTGGGACCGCGGACCATCCCGTCCTCGTCACGACGACGGGGATGTCCGAGATCCGGAACTCGTCGCACCAGTAGTATTTCAGGTCGTAGATCGCCGGGCCCACGAGCTTCTCGAGGGTCTTCGCGGACTTCGGACCCTGCACCTGGCACGGGTAGACGTCGGGGAACGTGACCTGCACGTCCAGCCCCGAGCCCGCGGCCACGCCCATCGCGTACAGCCCGGCGTCGCTGTCCGCGAGCTGCATCCACCAGCGGTCCTCGCCGACGTGCATCAGGACGGGGTCGTTCACGATCCCGCCGTCGGGCGCCGTCACGATCATGTACTTGCCCTGCCTCACCGCGCACCTCGTGAGGTCGCGGCAGGTGATCGAGTCGATCAGCCGGTCGGCGTCGGGGCCGCTGACCTCGACCGTGCGCTCGACCGCCACGTCCCAGAGGGTCACGTCGTTCGTGAGCGCCCAGTACTCGGTTTCGGGGTCGTCGAAGTAGGAGGGCAGGAGCATGTGGTTGTAGACGTCGTACGCGGTGCAGCCGGCTCGCTGCGTCGCCTCGAAGAACGGCGAGCGCCGGTACCACGGACCGAAGTACAGCGTCGTGCTCTTCGCGAGCATGGCCTCGCGCTCGTTGGTCATCCGTGCTCCTCCCGATCGGTGCGGGCCGCTCGTCCTCGGAAGATTGAATCTTCGTTCAAACGTCCCGAGAGGCGCAAGCCGTCCCCGAGGCGATCACGTGTGGCGCTAGGAGACCGGGATCTGCTTGTTCGGGTCCACGAACGGCATCTCGACGACGACGCCGGTCCGGGTGCCCCACTCGGTCTCGGCCGTGAGCTTCGTGCCGGGCGCGGAGCGATCGGTCGGCACCCACGCGAACCCGATGTTCCTCGCCAGCCTGGGCGAGTGGATCGCGGACGTGACCTTGCCGATCCGCTCGCCGCCCTCGAGGACCGGCCACTTCGTGTTGTTCAGGGCCTCGAACGGGTCGCCGTCGAACTCCACGCCGACGATCCTCCTCGACACGCCGGCCTCGCGGATCCTCCGCAGGGCGGCGAGCGAGATGCTCGCCTCGTCCGGCAGGTCCCAGTCGACGAGGCGCTCGAGCCCCATCTCGAGCGGGTTGTTCTCGTACGTCATGTCGGCGCCCCAGTTGAAGATCGCGCCCTCGATCCGGCGGATGTCGCTCGGGCCGGTCGGCCTGATCCCGAACTCGGCGCCGGCCTCCATGATCGCCTCGTAGACCTCGTTCCCGCGCGACGTGTCGGTCGTGTAGACCTCGTAGCCCACCTCGGACGTCCAGCCCGTGCGCGTCACCACGACGGGGACGCCCGCGATCTCGGCGTTGCGCCAGAAGTAGTACCTGAGGTCTCGGATGCCCTCACCGAGGAGCTTGACCATCAACGGCTTGGACTTCGGTCCCTGGACCTGGAGCGGCGCGACGTCCGCCTCGCGGATCGTCACGTCCAGGTCGGGGTAGGCGTTCTTCAGGCCGCGCGCGAACAGGAGCGCATCGCTCGAGGCGAGCGCGAACCAGAACGTCGTCTCGTCCATCCGGGTGAGGACGGGGTCGTTCACGATCCCGCCGTCCGAGTCGCAGATCACCACGTACTTCGCCTGGCCCACCGCGCACGTCGAGAGGTTCCGCGGCGTGAGCAGCTGCGCGAACGCGAAACCGTCGGGACCCGAGATCTCCAGGCATCGCTCGACCGATACGTCCCAGAGCGTCACGTCGTTGAGCAGCGCATCGAACTCGTTCTCGAACGTGTCGAAGCGAATCGGGAAGTACATGTGGTTGTAGACGGTGAAGCCCTTCGGCTCGTACCGCTGCGTGGCCTCGTAGTACGGTGTGCGCCGGTTCCTCGCGCCCCGCTGCACCAGGCTCATGTCGAACGCCATCCACCCCTCCAGTCGCCGCGTCCGGACGGTCGACCATCCGGCCGCCGTCGCGCCCCCACCGGGATGCGCCCGTATCGTGCGGTCGGGTCGGGGGACCGGCAACGCGTGCGCCTGACTAGGGGTCAGGAGGGCCCGACGGTGGTCCGTCGTCCGGGTCGGATCTACAGGAGGACGTCGACGAATCCGCCGAACGGGTCGGACGTGAGGATCTCCTCCAGTGCGCCGGTCGCGTCCTCGACCTGGCCGGTCTCGCCCGTCGCGCCGGTGGGGCCGGTTGGGTCGCCGCCGCCTCCGCCCCCGCCTCCGTTCCCGTTGCCGCCGCCGTTGCCGTTCCCGTTGCCGTTCCCGGTGCCGTTCCCGTTGCCGCCGCCGGGCTCATCAGGGGAGGGGCTCGGTGTAGCCGTCTCCGTCGGCGTCGGCGTCGGCGTCGGCGTCGGCTCGGGGGTAGAGGGCGTGGGCGCCGGGGTGGAGGTCGTCGTCGGTTCTGGCCCGGTCGCGGGCGGCTGGGGGACGGGGTTCGCGTCGAAGAGACCGCCGCCCAGAGATCCGCTCGTGACCGGCCGCGGGTTCAGATCGAAGCCCGGTAGGGGTGTCTGGTCGGTCGGGCGGGTCGACCTCGTGTCGCTCGAGCGCATCCGGCCCACGAACGCGTCTTCCCCGTCCCAGGTCTCGTCGCCGAACGCGGCGGGCGCGAGGCCCGCGACGTAACGACCGCCCGCACCGGCATCGAGATCCGAGATCTGATCACGGGCCTCCGTGCCGAACCGCAGGACGTCGGTCTGAGCGCCGTCGGTGGCGAACGTCCACACGACGGCGTCGGACGACCCCTCGGTCGCTCCCCCGTCCATCGAGCCACCGATGGAGATCTCCTCGCCATCGACCGCGACGGCCGCAGCGATGTCCGCGTCCGAACCGCCGAACTGATGCGTCCAGACACGGTCGCCGTCGGTGGACAGGAGCGTCACGAACGCGTCCGTCGCGCCGAGCGAGCGCGTGCCCGGCAAGGCATCGTCGGTCGTCCCCACGACGACGAGGTCCTGCCCGTCGACATCCAGCGCGAAGGCCGAGTCCACCTCGCTCGTCCCGAGCTGCCTCGTCCAGATCTCGTCCCCATCGGCGTCGAGCTTCCGGACGTACGCGTCCACGCTGCCGACGTGGCCGTCGGCGCTCAGTTCCCCGGAGGTCGGTCCCGCCACGTACACTGCCTCGTCTCCCGCCCAGATGGCGTTCGCTCCGTCGGCGCCGACCGTCCCGAACTGGCGGGCCCACACGACGTCCCCGTCATCCGCGAGCCGAGCCACGAACGCGTCGGTACCTCCCTGGAGCGTCTGGCCCTCGAAGGCTCCGCGCGTGGTACCCGCCACGAAGATCCCCGAGGGGGTGACGGATATCGCGGATGCGCTGTCGCTCTCCGCCGTGCCGAGTCGAGCGGTCCATCCGATGTCCCCGTCGGCGGCGACCTTCGCGACGAGGACGTCGTTGCCGCTGGCCGCCCGCATCGATCCGATCACATACGCGCCGTCCTCGGTCGCGGCGACGTCGATCAGGTGCAGGTATCCCGAGGACCCCCCGCGTGGCTCGATCCCGACCGTCCAGTCGACGCGTCCGTCGAGCCTGTATCTCCGGACGAAGTTGTTCGCGACGGCACCGCCGGGGTTCCCCTCCCCCACCACGTAGGCCGCGTCCGTGGTGACGGCCACGCCTCGGGCCCAGTCCGAGGAGGACCCACCGAAATGGTCGATCCACGCGAGCGTCGGACGGGCCGCCGTGGTCGGGCTCGCGAGGGACATGAGGAAGACGAACGCCGTGACGGGCACGATCCTCCGCATCAGCGTCCGTTGCATCCGGCTCCCCTCCCCTCGCTCCACCGCCTAGGGTACCCATACCCACGGGAACGGGTGACGAACGAGGTCCTCGAGCCGAAAAAGGGCCGGATGTGCCACGGCAGGCCGGACGGGGGCATCCCCGCGGCCAGCCGGCTCGCCCTCACCCCACGCGCTGGCGCGGGTCCGCGACGCGGGGCGGCGCGGTGGCCACCCCGTCGAGGTAGCCGCGAGCGACCATGGACATGAACGCGTGCACCTCGTCCTCGCTCCAGGCGAACGGCCCCTGGCGGAAACCACGGGACCCGAGCCCTCGCTGCACCGACTCGCAGGCGAGCCAATCCTCACGGTTCGTGATGTCCCAGAACTCGGCCGCGTACCCCGGGTCGAAGTCCGGACGCTCGAGCGCCTCGGGCGGGAACAGCCACTGGCACTCGACCTTCGTCTCCCCCGGCCCGAGCGGCTCGAACCGGTGGCTCATGACGTAGTCGGGGTGGAGGCTGATCAGGAGGTTCGGGAACAGGCCGTAGTAGTACACCTCGCGTGCCTGCTTGTGGTTCAGCCCCCGGATCTGCACGCCCTTGGACTCGCCGGTCAGCGACATCGTGGTCGCGAAGTCCATCAGCTCCATGGAGCCGCCGACCCACAGGCCGTCGTGGGCGTAGTTCTCACCCGAGTCCACGGGCGTCACAACGCACAGCTCCGGGTGGATCGAGGGGCAGTGGTAGCACTCGTGGTAGTTCTCGGTGATCGTCTTCCAGTTTGCGGCGACGACGTACTCGTGTCCGGCACCGACGAACAGCCGCTCGGGCTCCCACGACGCGACGAGCGGCTCCAGGTTCCCGACGTACCCGATGAGGGGCGGCGCGTCGCCGCTCGCGTTCGCGAACACCCAGCCGTGCCATTCCTCGACGCTCGCGGCGATCAGGGGGTGTTCGGCCTTGTCGAACCCGGCCATGTCGCCGAACCGCGGCGCTCCCCTCAGCGTCCCGTCGAGCCCGTAGACCCACGCGTGATACGGGCACTTGATCGCCCGCAGGTTCCGCGAGCCGCCCGGCTCGACGAGCTCGTGCCCCCGGTGCCGGCAGGTGTTGTGGAAGCCGCGGAGGATCCCGGCGTCGTCGCGGACCAGCAGGATGCCCTCGCGACCGATCCGCACGGCGCGTTGGTCCCCCGGGTCGCCGAGGTCGTCGGCGCGGCCGAGACACACCCACCCGCCGGCGAAGAAGTGCTCGGTCTCCCACTCGAACACGGCGGCGGACGTATAGGCCTCGGCTGGCAGGGTTCGGCTCTGGGCGAGCGACGGCCGGAGCACCGGGTCGAGCCGAGCGGCGTCGATCGGCGCGGCAACGCGAACCACGGGACCCCCACCTCCTGTTCCTTCGGTCGAACGGCGCGTGATGATTGAACGGCCGTTCAGCAGAAAAGCGCAGCCTAGCAAGGCCCCGGCGCGCCCGCCAGCAGGCGAGCTGGCCGCGGGTCAGGCGAGATCCCCGGCGGCGTGCACCCGCTCGCCCCCGACGAGCGTGAGCTCGACCCGGGCCCCCGCGATGTCCTCGACGGGGTGCGCGAACAGGTTCCGGTCCACGACGGCCAGATCGGCGTACTTGCCGACCTCGATCGATCCGGTCTCTCGGTCCAGGTGGTTCACGTACGCCGAGCCGATCGTGAAGCCCGCGATCGCCGTGGACAGGTCGATGCGCTCGTCCGGCAGGAAGATCTCGCGGTTCTCGACCTTGTACGGGTAGTCGTCCGGCATCACGCGGTTCACGGCCACGTGGATCTCCTCGAGCGGGTTCGGGCTCGAGACGCTCCAGTCGCTCCCCATGGCGAGCATGGCCCCGGCGCGGACCAGGCTGCCGAAGGGGTACTGCCACCGCCACCGCGGCTCGCCGAGGAACGGGATCGTCAGGTCGTCCATCTGTGACTCGTGCGCCGCCCAGAGCGGCTGCGCGTTCGCCACCGCGCCCAGCTCGCGGAACCGCGGCACGTCGTCCGGGTGCACGACCTGGATGTGCGCGAGATGGTGCCGGCCGTCGCCGGGTCCGTTGGCGACCACCGCGGCCTCGACCGCGTCGAGGGCCTCGCGCACGGCGCGCTCGGCCAGGGCGTGGAAGTGCACCTGGAAGCCCTCGGCGTCCAGCCGGGTGACGGCCTCCTTCATGAGCTCGGGGTCCACGAACGAGATGCCGCGGTTGTCGGTCGGGCGCCCGTCCGCGTCCAGGTACGGCTCGAGCACGGCCGCCGTGAAGTTCTCGCAGACGCCGTCGACCATGATCTTCACGGTGGTGGGCGCGAACCGTCCCGACGCGCCCTGCGCTCGTGCATCGATCAGGTCGGGGATCTGCTCGAGCCCTCGGTAACGGTCCCACCAGAGCGCGCCGACGACGCGAGCGGTGAGCGCACCCCGGTCGGCAAGGGCGCCGTACGTCTCCAGCGACGGATACGGTCCGCCCACGATCGCGTCCTGCCACGCGGTGATCCCGAGCGAATGGAGGTACGCCTGTGCGGCGATCAGCCCCTGCTCCCACTCTCCTGGCGTCGGCTCGGGCGCATGCTCCGCGACCAACTGCATCGCACCCTCGTGGAGCGTCCCCGACGGCTCCCCGAGCTGGTCCCGCTCGATCCGGCCGTCCCGGGGGTCGGGCGTGTCCCGTGTGACGCGGGCAAGCTTCAGGGCCTCGGAGTTCACCCAGGCGCCGTGCCCGTCTCGGTTCGGGAGGTACACCGGCCGCTCGGGCACGATGTCGTCCAGGAGGTCCTTCGTCGGCGTGCCGCCGGGGAACACGTCCATCGACCAGCCCCCGCCGAGGATCCACTCCAGGTCGGGGTGCGCCTCGGCGTACTCGCGGATCCGCGCGCGGTAGCCGTCGAGGTCCGACAGATCGTGCAGGTCGCACTCGAGCATGTCGACGCCGGCGGCCGGCGGATGCACGTGGGCGTCCTGGAAGCCGGGGAGCAGCAGGCGGCCACGCAGGTCTACGATCTCGGTCCGCGACCCGACCAGGTCGCGGATGTCGTCGTCGGTGCCGACGGCGACGATCCGCCCGTCCCTCACGGCGACCCCGCGCGCCCAACGCCGCGCCGCGTCGACCGTGTAGACGGCGCCGTTGACGAGCACCAGGTCGGCTGAGCCGTTGGCAGCCATCACTGATCCTTTCGCCCCAGGAGGGTCGAGCATATCCGGCGTCGGGCAGCCCCCGAACGTCAGGCGAGCGCGACCAGCTCGAGCAGGTCGTCGCTCCAGAAGTCGAGCTCACCCTCGGGCATCGTGAGCACGCGGTCGGGGGCGAGCGCCTCGACGAACCCGATGTCGTGGCTCACGAGGATCATCGTCCCGGTCCAGGCGCCCAACGCCTCCGCGACGGCCATCCTCGACGGCGGATCCAGGTTGTTCGTCGGCTCGTCGAGCAGGATCAGGTTCCGCCGCCCCGCAAGGAGCTGCGCGAGGGCGAGCTTCGTCTTCTCCCCGCCCGAGAGCGTCCCGGCGTCCTGGAACGCCACGTCCCCGACCAGCCCGAACATGCCGAGGAGCGCACGCAGGTCCTGGTCGCTCGCGTCGGCGGACTCCGCGCGGACGTGGGCGAGCACGCCGTCGCCGTCGCGGATCCCCTCGTGCTCCTGCGCGTAGTAGCCGAGCGAGACCCCGGCCCCGAGGCGGAACGACCCGGCGTCGGGCCGTGTCACGCCGGCGAGGATCTTCAGCAGCGACGTCTTGCCGGCGCCGTTCAGGCCCATCACCAGCAGACGCTCGCGGCGCCCGAGCGTGAACGTCACCTCCTCGAATACGGGCGGCCCGCCGTACCCCTTCGCGAGACCCGTGGCCTCGAGGACGACGTTGCCCGAGTGCGGCGGGTCCGGGAACCGGTACCGAACGCGGCGTTCACGCGCCGGGCCCTCGACAGCCTCCGACCGCATCCTGGCCGCGCGGGTATCGAGGGTCTTCGCCTTGCGCGCGCGCTTGGCCGTCGAGCCCCGCATCGCGTCGGCGAGCGTCTGGAGCCGCTTGATCTCGGCCTGCTGGCGGTCGGCGAGGGCGGTCAGGCGCGCCTCGTCGCGCGTGCGAGCTTCGCGGTACTGCGAGTAGGTGCCGCGATACTGCACGACGCCGTCCCGGTCCAGGTGCAGGATCCGCGTGATCGAGCCGTCCAGGAGCGCCAGGTCGTGGCTCACGACCATGAGCGCGCCCTTGTACGCGGCGAGGAACCGCATCAGCCAGGCCCTCGCGTCGCTGTCCAGGTGGTTCGTCGGCTCGTCCAGGAGCAGCACGTCGGAGCCCGCGAACAGGATCCGGGTGAGCTCCAGACGACGACGCTCGCCGCCCGAGAGCGCGGGCACGGGCAGCACGAGCCGATCCTGGGCCAGCCCGAGCCCACTCGCGATCCGCCGTACCTCTGCCTCGGACGAGTACCCGCCTGCAGCTCGGTATCGCTCCTCGAGCCGAGCGAACCGCGCGATCCTCGTCGGGGTCGGGCGCCCCTCGAGCGCCAGACGCTCCTTCTCCAGACGCGCCCCCAACTCGAGCAGGCCTCGGGCGTCGAGCACGTGCTCCAGACCAGAGCGCTCGTCATCCGCCCGGTGCTGTCGCGGATCCTGCCGGAGGTAGCCGAGGGCGCCGCGGATCCGAACCGTTCCCGCCATCGGTTGGGTCTCACCCGCGACGACCGCCAGCAGGCTGGTCTTGCCCACTCCGTTGCGGCCGACGACGCCGACCTTCTCGCCTCGGCGAAGGAGTAGCGTCAGGTCCTGAACGATCGGCAGGCCGGCAACCTCGACGGATACGTGACGGAGCTCGAGGACGCTCATCGTGGACCTCGGCGGGGAGGATGGGCGGAGCGGGTGCACATCGGGACGGCCTCCTGGGGGTGGGCGTGAACGGATCGGCGCCGGGCGGCGCGACGTTCCCGGAGAGGTCGTCCTAGCTCACGGCGGGAGTCTAGCAAGGCAGGGGTTCCCGAGCCAGACTGAAGGGCGCGCCGTGCTCGGCCGATAATCGGACGGGATGACCAGGTACAAGACGCCGCAACGACGTCCCGTCCCGCGCACCCCGGCGCCCTCGCGGGCGCCCCGGGGCCCGAAGGGGCCGGACCGGGCGAAGGCGATCCGCGCATGGACGTGGTTCGGCCTGGGAGCCGTCGCGTTCCTCGTCGTGCTGTGGCTGGGAACGAAGCTGCTCGGCGGCGGGGACGACGGGGGGCTCACCGCCGTGACCGGCTCGACCGGTCCCACCGGCGCCCAGGTCGTCGACTTCGCGGAGCCCCCGCCGCCCGGCAC
>DASTPT010000002.1:0-10400 GCA_035762085.1 Actinomycetota bacterium
TGGCCCCGGCCATCGCACCGCCCCTACCCAGGCACCGCCCGACGCGTCCGACCCGAGGTTCGGTCGAGCGTCGCCTCGCTGACAGCCACGCCGAGCGCAGCCCAAGCGTCTCCGCCGGGCCGACGACGACCGAGTGCGCAACCGATCGAGTCGGATCCGACCGGACCGACACACGGTTCGATTCGCTGCGGCTCCCACCCCGGTCCGGGAAACGGATCGGGGCGGAAACCAGAGAAGTGAGAGACCGCCGGGGCCGAGGGCTCCAGCGGCTCCTCACCCAGGAACTCATGCGCGAGTGCACGCGCGACGACGTGAACCGGGTTCTCGTCGCACTTCCTCGCTCGGACGGATCAGGCGCTCAGGCGGCTCCTCGGCAGGAACCTCCCCTGCCCGGGCTTGCCGCGGTACTCACCGCTCTCCACAAGCACCTGTCCGCGCTGCATCACCGTCTCTGGCAGCCCGCTGACCCTCATGCCCTCGAAGCAGGAGTAGTCCACGTTCATGTGATGGGTCTCCGCGGAGATGACCCGCTCGTGCTTCGGGTCGAAGACCACGATGTCGGCGTCCGATCCCGGCGCGATCGTCCCCTTGCGCGGGTACAACCCGAACATCTTCGCCGGGGTGGTGGCGACGATCTCCACGAACCGGTTGAGCTTGATGTGCCCATCCTCAACGCCCTGGTAGATCAGGGTGAACCGGTCCTCGACCGAGGGCAGGCCGTTCGGGATCTTCGAGAAGTCGTCCTTGCCGAGCTCCTTCTGGCCCTTGTAGTTGAAGGGCGCGTGATCGGTCGAGACGACGCTCAGGTCGTCCGCGCGGAGCCCCGCCCAGAGGGCCTCGTGGTGGTCGGCCGGACGCAGCGGCGGCGAGCACACGTACTTCGCCCCCTCGAAGCCGGGCCGCGCCATGTCGTCGGCGCTCAGGAACAGGTACTGCGGACAGGTCTCCGCATAGGCCGGCAGCCCGCGATCGCGGGCCTCGCGGACGGCGTTCAGCCCGTCGCGCGAGGACAGGTGGACGATATAGGCGGGGGTCCCGGCGAGCTCCGCGAGCTTGAACACGCGATGCACCGCCTCGCCCTCCATCGAGGCGGGGCGAGACATCCCGTGCCACTTCGGCTCGAGCTTGCCTTCCTCCACGTACCGATGCACCAGCACGTCGATCGGGCCGCCGTTCTCCGCGTGCATCATGATCAGGGCACCGGAGTCCGCCGCGCGCTGCATCACGCGGAAGATCGACCCGTCGTCGAGCATGAACACGCCCGGATACGCCATGAAGAGCTTGAACGAGGTCACGCCCTCCCCCACCAGCTCGTCCATCTCCTTCAGGACCTGGTCGTTGACCTCCTTGACGATCATGTGGAACCCGTAGTCGATCGAGGAGGTCTGCGCCTTCTCGAACCACAGGTCGAGGCCGGGCCGGAGCCCCTCCCCCGTCCCCTGCAGGGCGAAGTCCACGATCGTGGTCGTCCCCCCGAACGCGGCGGCGCGCGAGCCGGTCTCGAAGTCGTCCGAGCAGAAGCTCCCGCCGAAGGGCAGGTCCATGTGCGTGTGCACGTCCACGCCGCCCGGCATCACGTACTTACCGGTCGCGTCGATCACCCGGTCGGCCTCGACGTGCATCCCGAGGCCGATCGCGGCCACCTTCTCGTCCTCGATGACGACGTCGGCCTCCACGGTCTCCGTCGCCGTGACGATCGTCCCGTGCTCGATCAGCGTCCTCATGGCAGCAGCTCCGTCAGCTCGCCGTAGGTCTCGGGACGCCGGTCCCGCATGAACTGCCAGGTGTCCCGAACCTCACGGATCATGTCCAGGTCCAGGTCGTGCACCAGCACCTCGTCCTCGGAGTCCGAGGCCTGCGCGACGATCTGCCCGCGCGGGTCGCAGAAGTACGAGGAGCCGTAGAAGCGCGCGCTCGACAGCGGCTCCTCGACGCCGACGCGGTTGATCGCGGCGATCCAGTACCCGTTCGCGACGGCGTGGGCCGGCTGCTCGAGCTCCCACAGGTACCTCGAGAGCGATTCGACGGTCGCGGACGGGTTGAACACGAGCTCCGCGCCCTTCAGGCCGACCTGCCGCGCGACCTCCGGGAAGTGCCGGTCGTAGCAGATGATCAGGCCGATCCGGCCGGCCGAGGTGTCGAAGACCGGGTACCCGAGGTTGCCGGGCTTGAAGTAGAACTTCTCCCAGAAGCACGGCCCGACGTGCGGGATGTGCGTCTTGCGGTACGTGCCGAGCAGGGTGCCGTCGGCCTCGATCACGGCGGCGGCGTTGTAGTAGATGCCGGTCTGGGCCTCCTCGAACCACGGGACCACGAGCACCATCGAGTGCTCCCTCGCGGCCTCCCGCATCCTGGTCATCGTCGGGCCGTCGACCGGCTCCGCCGTCCGGTACCACTTCGGATCCTGCTCGGCGGGGAAGTAGGGGCCGTGGAAGATCTCCTGAAGGCAGGTCACCTTCGCGCCCTCGGCCGCCGCCTTGGCGATCAGCCCGAGGTGCTTGTCGATCGCCTCCTCCTTCGACATGTTCGCGTAGCACTGGATCACCGCCGCGCGCACGGTGCTCATCGCGCCTCCTCTCACCTGAACGCGGGGATCAGGTCCCGTCCGAAGCTCCGGATCACCCCAGCGGGGTCGTCGACCATCGAGTAGATGTTGAACTGGTCCACGCCGAGCGCCTCGAGCTCCCGCAGCTTGGCCAGGCACCGATCGGGCGTGCCGAGCACGCAGAAACGGTCCACGACCTCGTCCGTCACGAACGAGGCGTGCTCGGCGCCGGTCCTGCCGTGGTCGGCGTAGTCGTAGTGGTCGCGCGCCGCGATGAACTCGGTCAGCTCCCGCGGGAGCTCCGTCGAGGCGTAGCGATGGACGAGGTCGACGACATGGTTCGACACCATCGCCGGGAACCAGCGGACCTGCTCCCGAGCCGCTTCCAGGTCGTTGGTCATGTACGCGGGGGCGGCGCTCATGATCTGGATGTCGTCGAACGAGCGGCCCGCCTCCTCGGCGCCTTCTCGTACGTACCGCAGCGACCACTCGATGATGTAGGGGTCTGCGAGCTGCATGATGAGCCCGTCGGCCACGCGCCCGGCCGCCCTGAGCGCCTTCGGCCCGTAGGCAGCCACCCATACCGGGAGAGTCCCGCTCGCCCACTTCAGCCGCAGCGGGGCACCGTCGTACTCGATCTCGCGCCCCTCCGCCAGATCGCGGATCTGCCGGCACGCCTGCTCCAGGTGCTCGACGGTCACGGGAGGCTTGCCGATCACGCGTCGGGCGCTGTCGCCCCGGCCGATCCCCATCACCATGCGCCCGCCGGAGATCTGGTTCAGCGTGGCGAGCGCGCTGGCCGTCACCGTGATGTCCCGCGTAGCCGGGTTCGTCACGCAGGGTCCGATCCTGACCCGCTCCGTGTTCGTGGCGATCAGCGTGAAGACCGGGTATACGTCCTGCCACAGGACGTGGGAGTCCCAAGCCCAGACGTAGTCGAACCCGTTTTCCTCGGCCAGCTTCGCCAGTTCGACCACCCGCGAGGGTGGCGGGTCAAGCATGAACGTCACGCCGAAAGAGAGCATCGCCCCTCCGCCGGTCCCTTGGCCAGCTTCGCAACATCGCCGCGGGCAAGCGGCGTCGCTTTACGGATCCACCCTAGCTCAAGCGTCCAACGGCGGGGCGTCCGGTTCAACCGTCCTTGGGCGATCGCGTCCCCTCCCGCGGTCCTCACGAAGTTGAGGCCGGCGCATGACAACGGCTTGCCACTCCGGAGCGCTGTCGACGAACCTGGTGGTGCCGAAACGACACAAGGTTGCGGTCACCTAGTGTCGGTGAGAGCCTCGATCAGCTCCCCAGGTACTTCTGCAGCGCCTCGCGAGCGACCTCACTGACCGTGCGTCCCTCGGCGACACAGATCAATCTGCCTCCCAGCGTCAGTCGGATGACACGCGGTCGAAGCAAATGCATGTCGACCCCTCGCTGTTGACAACAGTTGCCACTCATTGGGGCTGTGACAAAGGCCGACCGATCTTCGCCCCCTCTCAAGATGCCCCGTCAGGCGGGGCGGCCTCGAGCCTCTCCTCGAGTCTCCGGAAGCAGGCCCGTAGGTAAGCCAGGTCTTCCTCGCAGTTGCCCTCGCGCAGCCGTCCCGCGCTTGTCCGCTCCGTACCCGAACGGCCCCCAGCGCGCTAGGGTCCTGGCATGGCCACGCGGAGTGACGGATGAAGGCATGGGTCTATCGCCGCTATGGATCGCCGGACGTGCTGGCGTACGAGGAGATCGAGGCAAAGGTTCCTGGCGCGAAGGACATCCGAATCCGGGTTCGAGCGAGCGGCCTCAACGCGGCCGACTGGCACATCATGCGCGCGGATCCGTTCCTCGCTCGGATCGCCGTGGGGCTGCGCAAGCCCCGTCACCCGATGATCATCGGCTCGGACGTCGCTGGCATCGTCGAAAGCGTGGGCGACAAGGTCACCCGCTTCTCACCCGGCGACTCGGTGTATGTCGAATCGATGATGATGGGTGGGTGCGCGGAACTCGTCGTGGTCCCCGAGGATCGAGCCGCGCGTATGCCCTCCGGGCTCACGTTCGAGCAGGCCGCCGCGGTGCCGATGGCTGGCGTGACCGCACTGGTGGCGGTTCGCGACGACGGCCGCCTCCAGCGGGGCCAGACCGTACTGATCCACGGCGCTTCAGGCGGCGTGGGGACCTTCGCTGTTCAGATCGCTCGTGCGCTCGGCGGGAAGGTCACAGCCTCCTGTAGCTCGGGCGCCGTCGAGCTGGTCCGGTCTCTCGGCGCAGATGAGGTCATCGACTACACCGTCGATGATCCGATCGATGCGGGGCGCACCTATGACCTCGTCGTGAACATCGGAGGAACACACTCCCTGGGTGAGCTTCGGCGGACGCTCAACCGCCAAGGGACCCTGGCGGCAGTCGGAGGCTCGCAGCACGGCGGGCTGCTCGGCCCCGGCAGTGTCGGCATCCGCGGGGCCCTCATCTCACCGTTCGTCAGGCAGCGGTTGCGGTCGGTCTCGGACAAACCGAACGGCCCCGATCTCGAAACCCTCGCAACGATGATCGAGGAGGGTGAGCTGACCCCGGTGATCGATCGCACCTATCCCTTGAGCAAGACCCCCGAGGCGGTGCGCTATCTGGAGGACGGCCACCCCATGGGGAAGATCGTGGTCACGGTCGCTGATACGTGAGCGCGAAAGCCATCGGATCTGATCACCCGAAGTCCGCGGCGTTACCGAATCGGCGGGATCCGTTACCGGCGCAGCCAGGGACTGCATGGAACACGAGAAGGTTGCTCCGCTCACCCATGTTCGTTTCGCATCAGAGGGCGCACGCTCCCCCACGGGGAGGAGCGCACCCCTCACCTGGAAGGGTGAGGACGATGCGAAGACGATCCTGCTGTTCGTGGCCATCGCACTCATGCTCGCGATCGTGGGGTACACCCGCGGCCGCGACACTACCCAAAACGGCACTCGGTAGCGGGGCGGCTCCGAGCGACGGCGCCCGTGCCGCCAGGTTAGGAGGCCGTCGGTCGCCGGTGGGAGACCATCCGCGCCAGCACGAGTAGGCCGATGCCAAGAACGATCCCGACCCAGGGCGCCGTACTCCACCAGTGCGATGGCGCCTCGGTGATCCCGTTGGCGAGGTCCCGGAGCGTGTATCCAGCGCCGAACACGCCTACCACAACTAGGGACAGGCCACCGACCAACAACACCCGCGTGCGCACGAGTCTCCCTCCGATCGAGTTCCACGGTACGGCCTTGTGTGAGGGAGGGCTAGCGATGTCGCGTCGCGATTCCGTGGCGATCTCCATGTAGCGCGAGCGGCCGATACCTGCTTGGCTGACGCGGTTCACTGCGTCGGCTCGGTCGTCACCACACACGGTCTACGTCATTGTCCATCCATGGGGGCGTCGGAATTACTGTGGAAGGCTCTCACCGCAGGTCCTGAGCTGGCCTCGTCAGTCTCGTGACGTCGCGACGCGTTCGCGCAGTAGCTCCTCCTGTCGTCAGCTGGGTATTGCCTCCATGACATGGAGCGACCTGTGCCTCGACGAAGCCCTGAGCGCCTCGCGCTGCTCGGGTTCGACTACCCGGCCCGTACGGCGATCCGTCCCGAGTCGTCTCCCGACCTGACGGTGAGAATCGTTGGGATGTTTGGCCCGAACCATGCCGGACTTCCCCCTCGAACCCCGAAGCTGTACACGCCTCCAGGGATCTCGGTGAAACCGTTGAGCGGTGGTCGGACCGGATTCCCTGGATCATCGAAGACCAGCGCGTCGAAGCTTCCGGCTTGAAGTCCTGTCACAGGCGTACCGGCAGCATTGGCGACGCAAACGATGATGGCGAATCCAGCCTGCGGGCCCACAGCCGGGTTCCACTTCGTCTCCGCGCTGATCCTGAGATTGGCCATGGCGTCTCTCGTTTCCTCTCGTCTGGACGTGGATTCCCTGCAACGGGAACGGACGCTAGGCCGGTGCGGCTGAAGAGTCAAACCGCTCGGTGCGACGAGCATCGTAAGTCAGCACGACGCGGCGAACAGGTAAGGGGTAATCGGCTCCGCTCCTCGGTCGCCAACGCGGAACGACACACGGTGGTGGCGGCCGTGTGTCAGTTGGGACACACGGTTCGATACCTCGCGTGTCACGGGTGCGAATGAAGGGGGACCTACTGATTCGCGCACCCGCAACATCATGCGACGCACGAGTTCATGAGCTGCAGCTCGACGGCGGTTGACTGCACCCTGTCGCAGTCATACCCTGTATGACATGGCTGAACGGAAGACGCGGGTCCTGACGGTATCGGTACCGCCCGAGACCGCAGACGACTTCGACCGGATCGCGGCCCGGGAAGGACGTAACCGCAGCGAGCTCTTCCGGGAGATGCTCGCCGTCTACCGTACGTACCTCGAGAGCCGGACGTTCGAGTCACTGCAACGCTACGGCGCAGCCCGGGCCTCACAGCGTGGGGTCAGGACCGAGAAGGACGTCGAGAGGCTGATCCGGGAAGCTCGAGGGTGAGGGTCGTCCTCCACACCAACATCTTGATCTCGGCATTCGTGTTCCCCGGCGGTGCTCCGGAGATGGTGTACCGCGGCGCACTCGAGGGGCGATACGAGCTCGTCACATCTCCCTCGCTGCTCGCCGAGCTCGGTCGCGTCCTCGGTGACAAGTTCGGGTGGGAGCCGTCGGTCGCCGAGGCTGCCGTGACACAGGTCGCACGTGTCGGCACCGTCGCCCGCCCCCGTGAGAGGCTCGCGATCGTCGCGGACGATCCCGCCGACGATCGGGTGCTGGAGGCGGCGATCGAGGGCGGTGCCGAGGTTATCGTCTCCGGCGATCGACACCTACTGCGGCTCGGCAAGTGGGGAGGTGTCGAGATCGTCCGAGCGGCCGTCTTCGTGGACCGGCTTGGCCTTCAGGACTAGGGCAAACTGTGGCCGCCCCCGTCTACCGGTCCGTTCTACTGTCCTGTCGGAACAGGCGGAGCCGGGCGCACAGAACCGGAGTGCTCAAACCCTGCCGAGTGGCGCACGGTTCGATTCACTGCGCGTCGCCCACGCGCGCGCGAACTGAACCAGCGGACAGCATTCAGAGTCGCAGCCCCGCGGCTCATGTTGGATGTCCTCCAGCCGGTCGATGCGGGCGGATAGGCCTTGACACCCCTGATTGCCCGTCGCAGGCTTTGGTCTTTAGGGCTGAGGTGATGGCAGTGCCTAGATCGCCGGAGGGGCAGCCAGAGCAGAGGCTCGTGGCTCCGTGGTCCCCTCCCGTCCGCAACCTCCTGCAAGATTGGGGTAGGCGAGCAGATGCGGCCGCGCTCACGCACTACGGAACGGCTGCTCGTCTTTCCAGATTGAACTCAGCTCTGGGCATCCCTGTTGTCGTGTTGACCACAGTGGCCGGGACGAGCATCTTCGCAACACTTCAGGAGGAGCAGAGTCTCCCCCTCAAGATCTTCGTCGGAGTGGTTATCGTTGGTGCTGCCATCCTGGCCGCGCTGCAGGCCTTCTTCAGATTCCCCGAGCGAGCGGAGCGACATCGGATAGCTGGAGCTCGCTGGGCTGCCTTCCGACGAGAGGTCGACAAGATGCTGTCGCTGCATCCCGACTACAAGGAAGCGTGGGGCGATCCCAAGCGATACCTGGACGGTCTGCAGGACCGGATGGACAATCTCTCCGCGGAGGCTCCTGAGATGAGCGTGCGGTTGTGGGGACGTGCGCGGACTCAACACGGGTTGAGTCAGCCTCTGACGGAAGACGGCGGATTTGCGGAGAACAGCGCCTCAGACTCAACGACAACACACATGCAAGCGCCCGAGTAGCTTCGAGGAGCGAGTGCGTTAGAGCGGTGTGATGCGAGCACCGCACACGACCAGCCCGCTGAGAGGATGTTACGTCCAGGGGACACCTACAAGCAGTCGGCCAACACTCACTGGTTCGACGGGGCGCGCAGGAACGGGTGGTCACTCGGTGAAGTCGTAACCCCGCGTCACGGGTTCGACGCGGTTCGCTTCGCCGTTCGACGCGGTTCGCTTCGCCGTTCCGTGTTACATGCGGCTCACTGCCTTGTGCCCACGGGATACACGGTCCTAGCTCACTCGGGGAAACGTCTACAGCACGCAGCGAGGCCTTCGCCTCTCCGCGCTCCACCTGCCGCAGTCGTCGTAGACATATCTCCCTACTGGCGTGCCTGATGCGTCGGGCGTAGGAACCTCGCACGGAGGGAGAAGCAGATGCAGCGCCGACCCTCGGCGTGATCCGCCCGTCGACGTTCCCCTGTGAACGTGCCTGCTCGACCATGCGGTGATGGGCATCGTGGATGGCTGCGGACGATGGGGCGAGGTGGGTCGATGGCTCTGAATCTGAACGATCCGCGCCGAGCGAACGATCGTGGATGGGGGCCTGGGTGGCAGGGCGAGGGATCGACCTGTCAACGGGACAAGTGGGTGGACCTGGACGTGATGTCCATGCGCGGGAAGGTGGTCCGCTTCCCGGCCCACAAGGTCGTCTCCCGTGACGGCAGGCTCCGGTTCGAAGAGGAGGTCGCGTTCGCCGGCGGCGTGCGCGAGGAGATCCGTGAACTCGTCTCCCTCCTACTGCAGGTCTCGGAGCGCCGTGGGTACATCAACCTGATGCCCGGGGCCTGCTGGGGCGGTGCATGTCGGCCGTGTAAGCGCCCGGACGGGACGCTCACGACGACACCGTCCAATCACTCCTGGGGGCTCGCGCTCGACATCAACGCCCCCGACAACCCCTTCGGTGGCGCGACGCACACGATCGAACGCCCGATGGCGGACCTGTGGAACAAGTACGGCTTCCGCTGGGGTGGGGACTACTCGACCGACAAGGACTGGATGCACTTCGAGTTCATGGGAACGCCTAAGGACGCGGAAGCACTGACGGGGAGGGCGCGAGCGGAGCTCGCGGGGGAGGTGGATGAGTTGACTCCCGAGCAAGAGAAGGCCATCAAGCGGATGGAGACGTTCCTCGACTCGCTGACGGACGAGCTCGGTGGGCATGCAGGGGACGGCGAGCGGGAGGAGCGGGCGGCGACGCCGGCGGGCGCCGCCAAGCGCGTCGCGTTGGCGGTGCTCGAGAACGAGAAGGGTTCCTAGAAGCGCTCGGTGAGCGCCTGACCGCACGTTCACCTCGCGAACCGGAAGACGTCGATCGGGCCGCCCGGTTCAGGACACCACGCTCGCGGAGCGCCCGTTCGGACGTCGGCTCGTGTGTGCGGCAGGTTCGATCTGAATGGAGGGATGATGGCGGGTACACCGACGCGGAGCGCAAAATCGGGCCGACCCGCGCTCGCCTGGGATGAGGAGCTCGACAACCTGTACCGGGCTTGGCAGCGGAGGATCGCCGCGGTCGAGCTCGGACACCGCAAGCTGTCCGATCGTCTGCAGCGCCGGTACCTCATGCTCGGTCTGCCGGTGGTCGTGCTGACGACGGTCATCGGCACGGCCGTGTTCGCCTCGCTCGCGGATGAGGAACCGGTCGACACCGCCACGCGGGTCATCGTTGGATCCGTGAGCATCACGGCGGCGGTGCTTTCCAGTCTGCAGACGTTCCTGCGTTACGCGACGCGAGCGGAGGGCCATCGGGTGGCCGCCATCCGCTACGAGACGTTGCGTCGCGACGTTGCGGAGACGCTCGCCCTGCCGCTCGCGATGCGGAACGATCCGATCCGCGAGCTCGACAGTGTCCGCCTGCGGATGGACCGCTACGCGAAGGAGTCCCCGCCCATCGCGCAGCGGGAGTGGGAACGGCTCGAGAAGCAGTTCCATCTCTCGCCCGTTCCTCCGGATCCGCCGTGGAGGGGGGCCGTGAGGATCCCCGAGTCGCCTCCGTCCAGGGATGCTGCGAGCCCGGGAGAGGAGGCGGCCGCCGCGCG
>DASTPT010000003.1:0-63234 GCA_035762085.1 Actinomycetota bacterium
GCCGTGTCGAAGAGCTCACCCTCGTCGCATGCCTCGTTCTCGTTCTCGTCGATGCATGCGGTGATAGTGTTCGTCCCCTCTGTGTCGTTCGTGAACGCGAAGTCCGCGTCACCCGCGGCGTCGGTCACCGCATCGCCGGAGTCCGGGTCGGGTGTCGGGTCCCCCGAAACGTCGAAGTGGACGGCTGCGCCGGCGAACGGCTGAGGTGGTTCCAGCTGATCCTTGACCGTCGCAGTCACGGTGTGCGTCGAGTCGACGGGGTTCGTCTCCTCGGCGGGGGCAAGCTCGATGGTCGTCGCGACCGGCACCACCCACGTCTTGAGTGCCGAGTCCGTCGCCTCGCCCTCCTCGCACACGTCACTTTCGTCCTCGTCGACGCAGGCGGTGATCGTGTTGGTCACCTCAGCGCTGTTCGTGAAGGTGAACTCCGCCTCGCCCGCGGCATCGGTCGTCACCGAACCCGTGTCGGGTGTGGCCGTGCCCTCGGCCGAGACGTCGAAGAGGACGACCGCCCCCTCGAGCGCCGCCGCGTCCTCCATGACGGTGGCGGTCACCGTATGGTCCGTCCCTACCGCGTTCGTCTCCTCCGCCGGGACCAGGGACACGGTGATGACCTGTGCCGATGCGGGTAGAGCTGCGACGAACATCCACGCGATCGTCAGCAACGAGGTGAACAGCGCTGCCGATAGGCGCGTCGATCTCCGATACTTGCGTCTCGTCATGCTCCCTCCATTCGGGCGCAACCTCCCCATCGAGGATGCGCCACCTCAGCGATGGATCGACTGGATGGCCACGTCCCTCCTTTCCCTCGGCCTTCCTGCTGTGTCATGACGTGGATGTCTCCGCTGCTCTCATCACCCCCAACAGGCCCTTGGCGTATTCCGAGTGGGATCCCGATGCGAACAGGGGCCACGAGCTTCGATCCCAGCGCCGGGCACGAGCGGGTGTGGAGCAGCACTGGTGCCTCCCTCCGCTACAGGTAACGACGGGATGCCCGGAAGGTTGCGTTCCTCGTGAATCCCGTGCGGGTCAACTCCCCGACAGGAAGAGGTGTGTCTCCGCAAGCGTGGCGCCGTCCGGCGCCGTGTCCACGACGAGGGCGAACGTGCCGTCGAGGACCGCCGGGGGCTCCTCGGCGAGGAGGTCGCTGGTGCGACCGTACGTCCCGGAGGATGCATACCGGTGTCCACCGAGCTCCAGCGGAGTCACCGATGCGACCGACGTGCCCTCGTACCGGTACATCACACCGTCCTGGTGAACGTCGAGGATGAATCCACCCGTGTGCTCGTCCCCCGGGGTTCCCCACACCGAGAGCTCCATGCTCCACGGGCTGCCGCCTTCCGTGGGGTTCTCGATCGTGGCGACCGCTTCCTGCAGGAAGGCGAACCCCTCGCCGACTGACCCTTCGACGATCGTCGAGGTGACGACCATCCCGCCGCAGCTGCACTCATATCCGGCCGACACCTCGAACCACAGCTTCGGTGGCGCGAGTGGAGCGGGAACCGGCGGAGTGGTCGGGGAGGCTACGGTCGAGGGTTCCACAGAGGGGCTCGTTGGCACCGTCGGTGAGGCGGTCGTCGGGGGCACCGACGGTGAGGCGATCGGCGGGGACGGGGTCAGCGAAGGCGTCGGGAGGGGCGTGGGCTTCGTTGCGGCATCCGTTGGGGCAGCGGCGGGATCGTTTCGCTGCGCGTCGTCGTCAGCCGTCGGGATGTCCTCGACAACGAGGACCGACCCGGCACGCGGTTCACGGGCCGACGCCGCGATCGGAGTCGGGGGCGGTTCCGGTGGGCGGACCTTCGGCGTCGGGACCGCCGCGCTCACGATCGTGGTCCCGGCGATGAGCACCGTCATCGCAGCAGCTGCCACGCGATCTGTCGTGGCCATGCCGGTCGTCGCCGCAGCACCGGGGAGGGACGCCGCGAACTCCGCCGTGTCCCGCGCGTATCCGAAGAGCCGGCGCGCTAAGTCCGGCAGGCGGGACGGCAGCAACACGATGGCGCCGATCGCGCCACGCAGGTGCGTCGGGGGCAACTCGCGAGCGTCCCAGGCGAGCCGGAAGGCCCTCCTCGCCCTGCATATCAGCGCCTTGACCTGCTTCGGCGTCGTCCCGAGCAGTTCCGCGATCTCGTCGTGTGACCGTCCCTCGATCTCTCGCAGCACGAGCGCGTATCGATGGTTCGGGCGGAGACGGTTGAGCGTCGCCTGCAGCCGCTCCTGATCGAACTGCCGCTCCAACAGCACCGCCGGCTCGCGATCGTCCACGATCATGAGCTCGTCCAGAGGCCGATCCGCCGGCTGGGGGTGTCGCTGCCGTGCGCGGCAGGTATCGAACGCGACGTTCGTCGCGATGCGGGCGACCCACGGGCGGAGGGCGTAGCGGCCGTTGAACCGGTGCAGGCCGCGATAGACCTTCAGCATCGCCTCCTGTGTGGCTTCCTCGGCATCCTCCGAGTCCCCGAGGATCCTCTGGCAGATGTGCCTGGCGAGACCCGCGTAGCGACGGTAGATCTCGAGGTACGCGGCCTCTTCCCGACCCGCCTGGAACTCGAGGACCAGGCGGCGATCATCGGCCCCGGCCTGGTCGAGCTGCGCTGCCCGTCCGGTCCTGTCGGAGATACGTGTCGCCACGATGTCTCCTTCGACGGCAGGCGGATGGCCCGGGGGCAGCCGTCCCGTCCTGCACCGGTTGTCGCAGGGGTGTCACCCTCCGATACAACCCGCGCTCATCCTGCGGCCTTGCAGGAGCAACATCAGGGTCGAAAGACCCCATCAGACTAGGGACTTACGGCGTTCGCTGCCACTCGGCACGTGGTCCGATGCTTCGCAGCCGCTCTCGACGTGCGGTTGGCGAGGAGTGCTCTCTCGCGGGCTGATCCCGGATCCGCGCCAGGGCAACGAGCCGAGTGCCCTCGGCAGGATTCGAACCTGCGCACCCGGCTCCGGAGGCCGGCGCTCTATCCCCTGAGCTACGAGGGCTCGCAGAGCCGAGTCTAGCAACGGACCCGCCCGCGGCCGGGGGCGCCTATGCTTGCCGCCCGTGGAGCCAGAGGCCCAGACCGCCCCGCGCGTGCTCGTCGTCGACGACGAGCCGATCATCCTGCGGCTGATCTTGGTGAACCTCCGCCTGGAGGGGTTCGACGTCGTCGGGTGCTCGAGCGGCGAGGACGCGCTGCGCGAGGCGGCCGAGCGGACCCCCGACGTCGTCGTGCTCGACGTCGTCCTGCCGGGGATCGACGGGTTCGAGGTCTGCCGGCGGCTCCGGACGGCGCCCGAGACCGCGGACGTGCCGGTCGTCATGGTGACGGCGCAGGCACAGGACGAGGACCGGGAGCGCGGCTACGCTCTCGGGGTGTTCGAGTACGTCACGAAGCCGTTCGAGCCGCCGGCCCTCATCGGGATCGTGCGCGCCGCGCTCGAGAGCCGGGCTCGCTGAGGCCCGCGCCGTGATCGAGGAACGCCTGATCGCCCTGGTCCGGGAGGCGCTCGCCGCGTCCGCCGGCGAGCTCGGGCTGGAGGGCGACCCGCCACCGGTCGAGCTCTCGGTGCCGAAGAAGAAGGCGCACGGCGACTTCGCGACGAACGCGGCGCTGGCGCTGGCCGGACGTGTCGGCCGTCCATCGCGCGAGGTCGCCGAGGTCCTGGTGGGCCACCTGCCGGAGGCGGCCTTCGTCGAGCGGGTCGAGATCGCCGGCCCGGGGTTCATGAACTTCTTCGTCACCGATGCGTGGCTCCACGATGCCCTCCGGGAGGCGGTGCGGCTCGGCCCCGCGTACGGACGCGGCGAGCCCCTCGGGCGCTCGGTTCAGGTCGAGTTCGTGAGCGCGAACCCGACCGGGCCGCTCCACATCGGGACCGCGAGGAACGCGGTGATCGGAGACGCGATCGCCGCCGTGATGGAGGCGGCCGGATGGTCGGTCGGGCGCGAGTACTACTTCAACGACGCCGGACGACAGATGGACCTGTTCGGCGCGTCGGTCGAGGCCCGCTACCTGCAGCGGTTCGGTCGAGACGTCGAGATCCCCGACGAGGGCTACCACGGCGCCTACATCGGCGACCTCGCCGAGGAGCTCGCCGCGACCTTCGGGGATGCGTTCGTCGACCTGCCCGAGGAGGAACGACAGGAGCGCATCCTGCACGAGGGTGCCCATAGGATCCTCGCGCAGATCGAGCGGACGCTCGAGCGCTTCGGCGTGCGGTTCGATCGCTTCGTGCACGAGAGGGAACTGCACGAGTCCGGCCAGGTGCAGCAGGCCGTGGACCGGCTCCGTGCGGGGGGGCACGTCTACGACGCCGACGGCGCCGTCTGGTTCCGCTCGACCGACTTCGGCGACGACAAGGATCGCCCGTTGATCCGGTCGAACGGAGCCCCGACCTACTTCGCGGCCGACTGCGCGTACGTCGTCGACAAGTTCCGTCGCGGTTTCGACCATCTGATCTACGTCTGGGGCGCCGATCATCACGGCGACGTCGCCCGGGTGAAGGGCGCCGCCGAGGCGATGGGCTTCGACCCGGACGCGGTCGAGATCGTCCTCTACCAGTTCGTGACCCTCTACCGCGGCGGGGAGCTCGTGCGGATGAGCAAACGAGCCGGCGACATCATCACCCTCGATGAGCTCCTCGACGAGGTGGGTGTCGACGCGACGCGATTCACGCTCCTGTCGCGCTCGAGCGATTCACCCATGGACTTCGACATCGAGCTCGTGAAGCGCCAGACGATGGACAACCCCGTCTACTACGTCCAGTACGGGCACGCCCGCATCGCGAGCATCCTGCGACACGCTGTCGAGCGGGGCGTGACGCTCCGACCGATCGAGGAGGCCGACCTGCCGCTGCTCTCGACGGAGGCCGAGGTCGAGCTCCTGAAGGGGATCGCCGAGGTCCCGGCCCGCGTCGCCGAGGCGGCCGGGCTGCGGGCGCCGCACCGGCTGACCTACTTCGCGCAGGAGCTGGCGTCGCGGTTCCACCGCTTCTACACCGTCTCTCGCGTGGTCACCGACGACGACGCCCTCACGCAGGCCCGGCTGTGGCTGTGTACCGGGGCGAAGCTCGCGATCGCGAACGTCCTCGGCCTCCTCGGTGTCTCGGCGCCCGAGGCGATGGAGCGCGTGGATGCCTGAGCGCGACGCCGGCCCCTGGCCGGCGAACGCGACGTTCGACGAGCGGGGGCTCTCGGTCGCCGGGATACGCGCCTCGGATCTCGCCCTCCGTTTCGGGACGCCGCTGCTCGTCGCCGACGAGTCGCACCTGCGCGAGCGCGCGCGCACGTTCGCGCGCCTGTTCCCGCACCCGCTGTACGCGGTGAAGGCGTTCACCTCGCACCAGATGATCCGGCTCGTCGCCGCCGAGGGTCTCGACCTGCTGGCGGCGACCGACGGTGAGCTCGAGGCCTGCTTACGAGCCGGCGTGCCGGCGACACGGGTCGTCCTGCACGGCAACAACAAGAGCGACGCCGAGCTCGCCATGGCCGTCCGCGAGCGCGTCCGGCTCGTGAACGTCGACAACCCGCAGGAGCTCGAGCGGCTGGAGGCCGCAGCCGCCGAGGTGCCGGTGGTCCAGCCGATCCTGTTGCGCGTCGTGCCCGAGGTCGCCGCGGGTGCGCACGGCGCGATCCGGACGGGGGAGCCCGGCTCGAAGTTCGGGACGCCGCTTCCGCTCGTGCCCGAAGCGGTCCGTCGCGCCACGGAGCTAGCGCACGTGGACCTGGTCGGGATCCACGCCCACATCGGCTCCCAGGTGCTCGACGTGGACCCCTACCTCGCCGAGACCGACGTGCTGCTGGACCTGCTCGTGCGCCTGCGGGACGAGACCGGCTTCGAGGCCGACATCGTGGACGTGGGCGGCGGGTTCGGCGTCGCCTACACGGACGAGGCGCCGACCAGCCTGGACGAGATCGCGCCGGCGGTGCTCGCCCGGGTCCGCGAGGGCGCCGAGGCGCGAGGGCTCCGCGTGCCTCACACGCTGGTGGAGCCGGGGCGCTCGGTCGTGGGGCAGGGGATGCTCACCCTCTACCGCGTCGGAGCGGTGAAGCGCGGGGCCGACGGGCGGCCGATCGTCGCCGTCGACGGCGGGATGTCGGACAACGTGCGGCCGATGCTCTACGGCTCGCGGTACTCGGTCGCGCTCGCCGGGCCGGCCCGACACGGTGCCTCGACCGTCGTCGAGATCGTGGGTCGGCACTGCGAGTCGGGAGACGTGCTCGCGCGAGCGGTCGAGCTGGCGCGAACGCCGGAACCAGGCGACCTGCTCGCGTTCGCGGGGACGGGCGCGTACACGTACTCGATGGCGAGCGCGTACAACCGCGTCGGGCGGCCCGCGGTCGTCGCCGTCGCGGACGGGCGCGCGCGGCTGTGGGTGCGGCGGGAGGACGCCGCGGACCTGGACCGGCTGGAGCCCGCCGCTGCGCCGCCGACGCCCACGGCGCCACCGCCCGAGGGCGTGACGATCCACGCCGCGAGGCCGCGCGACGCCGAGCGCTTCCTGGCCCTGTACCGCGAGGTCGTGGCCGAGGATCGGTTCCTGCGGGTCGAGCGGGTGCTGCTCTCGGTGCGCGAGACGAAGCGTCGGTTCCGCCACTCGAGGACGTCGAGGGAGGCGTTCCTGCTCGCGACCGAGGCCGAGCGGATCGTCGGGTGGATCTCGATCGCGCGCGAGCCGTTCGCGGTGATCCGTCACGTTGCGACGTTCGGGATGGCGGTCGCGGCGGACCGGCGGGGTCGGGGGATCGGCGCCGCACTCCTCGCCGAGGCGCTGCGATGGGCGCGCGAGGTGGGCGTCGAGAAGGTCGAGCTCTCCGTCTTCCCCGAGAACCGGGCGGCCCTCATCCTCTACCGCCGGTTCGGCTTCGTCGAGGAGGGCCGTCTTCGACGGCACTCGCGCAAGTCCTACGGTGACGTGGACGAGATACTGATGGGGGTCTGGCTGGGGGAGGACGCGTGAGCGCGGACGCGGTACGGGTCGGGGTGCTGGGCTGCGGGAACGTCGGCAGCGCGGTGATCCGGCTGCTCGACGAGCACGCCGACGAGATCGCACGCCGCGCCGGCTGCCGGCTCCAGGTCGGGCGCGTCGCCGTGCGCGACCCTTCGAGGGCGCGCGACGTGCCGATCGACCGCTCGCGGTTCACCGCCGATCCGATCGAGGTCCTCGACGACCCGGACGTCGACGTCGTGTGCGAGCTCATCGGCGGGGACGAGCCGGCGGGCGCGCTGATCCTCTCGGCATTCGAGCGCGGCAAGCCCGTCGTTACCGCCAACAAGGAGCTGCTCGCGACGCGCGGTCGAGAGCTGTTCGACGCCTCGGACGCCAAGGGGCTCGACCTGTACTTCGAGGCGGCGGTCGGCGGCGGGATCCCGTTGATCCGGCCGCTCAAGGAGTCGCTCACGGGGGAGCGCGTGCGCCGCGTGCTCGGGATCGTGAACGGCACCACGAACTTCATCCTCACGAAGATGGCCGACGAGGGGCGGTCCTTCGCCGACGTGCTGGCCGAGGCGCAGGCGCTCGGCTACGCCGAGGCCGATCCCACCGCCGACGTCGAGGGGCACGACGCCGCGGCGAAGTGCGCGATCTTGGCCTCGATCGCCTTCAACGCCCGCGTGACGTCGGCGGACGTGTTCCGCGAGGGCATCGCGCACGTGTCGCCGGAGGACATCGAGTTCGCCCGGCGCCTCGGGTACGTCGTGAAGCTCCTCGCGATCGCCGAGCTCGTGGAGGGCGACCGCATCGCCGCACGGGTCCACCCCGCGATGATCCCCGCCACGCACCCGCTCGCCGCGGTCCGCGACGCGTACAACGCCGTGTTCGTGGAGGGGCCGCACATCGGCGAGCTGATGTTCTACGGCCGGGGCGCCGGCGGCGACGCCACCGCGACGGCGGTCGTGGGCGACCTGGTGAGCGTCGCGCGGAACCTCCAGGCCGGTGCTCGTGGCGTGGGCTGCACGTGCTTCCACGAGCGGACGATCCGGCCCATGTCCGAGATGGAGGGTCAGTACTACATCCTCACGAGCGTCGAGGACCGGCCCGGTGTTCTGGCCGAGATCGCCGGCGTCTTCGGGCGGAACCAGGTGTCGCTGAAGAGCATGTGGCAGGAGGGGCTGGGCGACGAGGCTCGGCTCGTGTTCGTCACGCACCGCGCGCGCGAGGGCGCCTTCCAGGAGGCCGCCGCGCAGATCCGCGCCCTGCCGTCGGTGCGAGAGGTGCGCTCGATCCTGCGCGTCGAGGCCGAGGAGTGACCGCATGACCCACGGGCAGTGGCGTGGGATCGTCGAGGAGTACCGCGACCGGCTGCCCGTCACCGACGAGACGCCCGTCGTCACCCTCCGCGAGGGCGGCACACCGCTCGTGCGCTCGGAGGCGCTCTCGCTGGAGACCGGATGCGACGTCTGGCTGAAGTACGAGGGGGCGAACCCCACCGCGTCGTTCAAGGACCGCGGGATGACGCTCGCGATCAGCAAGGCGGTCGAGCAGGGCTCGAAGGCGGTCGTGTGCGCCTCGACCGGCAACACGAGCGCGAGCGCCGCCGCCTACGCGGCGAAGGCGGGGCTCACGTGCGCCGTCCTGGTCCCGAAGGGCAAGATCGCGATGGGCAAGATGGCGCAAACGCTCGTCCACGGGGCGCGCGTCCTGGAGGTCGAGGGCAACTTCGACGCCTCGCTCGAGCTGGCGCAGGACCTCGCGCGTCACTACCCCGTCACGCTCGTGAACTCGGTGAACCCGTTCCGCCTGCAGGGCCAGAAGACGCTCGCGTTCGAGGTTTGCGACGCGCTCGGGCGCGCCCCGGACCTGCACTGCGTGCCCGTCGGCAACGCCGGGAACATCTCGAGCCACTGGATGGGCTACTCGGAGTACCTGACCCACGGCGTGATCCACGAGCCGCCACGGCTGTTCGGGTTCCAGGCAGCGGGCGCCGCGCCCTTGGTCCTCGGACACCCCGTGAAGGATCCGCAGACGATCGCCACGGCGATCCGGATCGGCAACCCCGCGTCGTGGGACAAGGCGGTCGCCGCCGCACGCGAGTCCGAGGGCGGCATCCTCGCCGTCACGGACCGAGAGATCCTCGCCGCCTACCGCCGCGTCGCGCACGAAGGCCTGTTCGCCGAGCCCGCGTCCGCCGCGAGCGTCGCCGGCCTCCTGCACCTGAAGGCCGAGGATCGCCTCCCCGCCGGCGCCACCGTCGTCTGCGTCCTGACGGGCCACGGGCTCAAGGACCCGGAGTGGGCGATCACCGGCGCCGGCCACCCACCGAGCGTTCCGGCCGACCCCGCCGCCGTCGCGGCGGAGCTGGGCCTGTAGTCTCCCGCGCCGTGAAGCTCACCGCGCGCGTGCCAGCCACCTCGGCCAACCTCGGGCCGGGCTTCGACTGCTTCGGTCTGGCGCTCGAACTGTGCAACGAGGTCACGATCGACACCGAGGCCGAGCCCGGCGTCTCGTGGGAGGGCGAGGGCGCCGACGAGCTCCCGACCGACGGCTCCGACATGGTCAGCCGCGCGGTGCGATCCGCGGAGGCGAAGATCGCCGAGGCGCACGGCCCCGCGAGATCCGTCCTGCCCCCGTTCCATCTTCACGGCGCGAACCGGATCCCGCTCGCGCGGGGGCTCGGCTCGAGCGCCGCGGCGGCGGTCGCGGGGATCGCGCTCGCCTACCGGCTCCTCGACCTGGACGATCCGGGGTCGTTCGCGGGGAACGCGTTCTCGCTCGCCTCGGAGATCGAGGGGCACCCGGACAACGCCGCCGCGGCGGCGTTCGGCGGCTTCACGATCGTGGCGGGAGACGACGTCGAACGGCTCGAGCCGCATCCGGACCTCCGACCGGTCCTCCTGATCCCCGAGCACCTCCGGGTGTCGACCGACGAGGCCCGCGGGGTCCTGCCCGAGACCGTCTCGCGGGCGGATGCCGTCTTCAACGTCGGCCACGCCGCGCTCACGATGGCCCGGATCCTGCAGGACCCCGATCGTCTGCGCCTCGCGATGGCCGACCGCCTTCATCAGGACGCGCGCCTCGCGCTCGTCCCCGAGGCGCGGGCGGTGTTCGACCGGCTGCACGCCGCGAACGTCCCCGTGTGCGTGTCGGGATCCGGCCCCACGCTCCTCGCCTTCGAGCGCGACCGATGGCCGGTACCGGAGCCCGGCGACGGGTGGCGCGTCCTGCGGGTTCCCGTGCGACGCAGCGGTGTCGAGATCCTCGAGGCCTGAGGCTCCAGACCGAGCGGGATGTGACCGATGTCATCGCAGGGGTCGACGGCCGACCGTAGACTCGGACACCTTCCGATGAGCACGGACGCGGAGTCCCATCCCACCCTGGAGCGCGCCGTCGAGGGCGCGGCGCCCGTCCTCGTCACCGACCTGGCCAGCAAGACGCTCGCGGTCAAGGAAGGCGACACGTTCCTGTACTCGGATCGCGAGGGGAACCTCGACCACGGCGGCAGCTACGGGCTCGGCCTGTACGCGCGCGACACGCGGTTCCTGTCCCACTTCCGGATGACGATCGGCGGGCGCGACCCCGTGCTGCTGTCCTCGTCCTCCGAGCGCGGCTACATGTCGCACGTCGATCTCACGAACCCCGACCTGTACGACGGCGATCGCGTCGCCGTTCCCCAGCAGACGCTGAACATCCGTCGGACCCGTGTGATCAACGGCAAGCTGTTCGAGCGGGTCCGAGTGAAGAACTACAACGCGTTCGCCGTGGCGCTCGACGTCTCGTTCGTGCTCGGGTCGGACTTCGCCGACATCTTCGAGGTCCGCGGGATGCTCGCGCCCGAGCACCCCGTCCCCGAGATCCCGACGCTGGAGGACTCGCGCGTCGTGTTCGGCATGACGGGCCGCGACGGCGTGCGGCGCGAGACCCACGTCGCGTTCGCCGCCCGCCCGGACTCGCTTCGCGCCGAGGGCCGGATCGTCCACGTGGGGTTCCGGCTGACGCTCGGCCCGTACCAGACGAAGCTGATCGGCTTCACGGTCGAACCGGTCACCGGACCCCGGGTCCCCGCCGAGCTGGAGTTCGACGCCGCGGTACACGAGCTGCGCCGTTCCTACGAGGAGTGGGAGCAGGCCTCGACGAAGGTGGTCACCGACAACGAGCTGTTCAACGAGCTGCTCGACCGGAGCCTTCGCGACCTCCGGGCGCTGTACACGTCGACCGGGGACGGCCACATCATCGCGGCGGGGATCCCGTGGTACGCGACCGTCTTCGGTCGCGACGCGCTCATCGCGTCGCACCAGCTCCTGAGCATCAACCCTCGGCCGGCGCGCGAGGCGCTCATGTTCCTCGCGCGGCATCAGGGGACGCACGTCGACGACTGGCGCGACGAGCAGCCCGGCAAGATCCTGCACGAGATCCGCCGGGGCGAGCTGGCCGGCGCCGGCGTCGTGCCGCACACGCCGTACTTCGGATCGGTCGACTCGACGCCGTGGTTCCTGATCCTGTACGGGCAGCACCTTCGGTGGACGGGGGACGTGGGGTTCGCGGAGGAGTTCCTGCCGGCCGCCGAGGCCGCCCTCGCGTGGATCGACGAGTACGGCGATCTGGACGGGGACGGGTTCGTCGAGTACCTGTGCCGGTCGGCGGGCGGGATCCGCAACCAGGGGTGGAAGGACTCCCACGACTCGGTCGTCCACGCCGACGGCAGGATCGCCGAGGCGCCGATCGCACTCGCCGAGGTCCAGGCGTACGTCTACATGGCGAGGGAGCGGATGGCGGACGTGTACCTCTCGCTCGGGCGGGAGCGTGACGCGGACCGCCTGATCGCGCAGGCCGAGGAGCTCCGGCGCCGGTTCAACGAGACGTTCTGGATGGAGGACGAGCAGTACTTCGCGACGGCGCTCGACGCCGACAAGCGACAGGTGCGCACGGTGACCTCGAACCCGGGGCACGGCCTGTACTGCCACATCGTCGACGACGACAAGGCGGTCGCGCTCGCGAAGCGGCTGCTCGCGCCCGACATGTTCTCGGGGTGGGGCGTACGCACGATGAGCAAGTCGGCCGTCGCCTACAACCCGATGAGCTACCACAACGGGTCCGTCTGGCCGCACGACAACGCGCTGATCGCGGCGGGCTTCAAGCGGTACGGGTTCGTGCGCTCGACGAACCGTGTCGCGACGGCGTTGTTCGACGCGGCGATCCAGGCCGACTACATGCGTCTGCCCGAGCTCTTCTGCGGGTTCACGCGCCGCACCCCGAACCGCCCCGTCAGCTACCCGATCGCCTGCTCGCCGCAGGCGTGGGCTGCGGGCTCGCCGTTCCTGATGCTCCAGGCGATGCTGGGGATCTCGGCCCGGGCACACGTGAACCTGCTCACGGTGAACAAGCCGCACCTGCCGCCCTGGCTGAACACCGTGGAGGTGCGCAACCTCTCCGTCGGGGGCAGCCGCATCTCGCTCCTGTTCCGGCGAGAGGGCGAGATCACCTCGTTCTCGGTCCTTTCGCGCGAGGGGGACGTGCGCGTCGTGATGGAGGAGTAGCCCTCGGGGCGCCGTCGATCACCCCGGACCGGCCCCGACCGCCCTCGCGCCCCGGAGCGGGCGTCGATCCTCAACGCAGGCAGGGGCCGGTGCCGACGGGCGTCGTGAGCGCGGTGGCGAGCCGGATCTCGTCCTCGAGCTCGCTGCTGCGGATCGCGTACCCGATCCCGGGATCGACGCTCGAGGCCGCGAACACCATCCCTGCCACGGTGCCGTCCGAGAGGATGAACGGGCCGCCCGAGTTGCCCGGCCGGAGCTCGACCTGCAGCTCGTAGACGTCCCGCCGGACGTCGACCTGTCCGTAGATATCCCGGCCGAGGGCCGGGATCGGCTGTCGGACGGCCGCGCCCGTGCCGGCGAGCTCCCCGCCACCCGGGTACCCGACCACCGCGCCGACCACGCCGCGCTCCACGTCCGAGGGCGCGAGCGCCAGCGGCGGTCCGAGCGGGGCGACGACGCGCAGGACCGCGAGGTCGAGCTCGGGGTCGAAGAACACGGGCGTCGTGGGGCCGCCCGCGCCGTCGTCGTCGCTCACCTCCGGCGCTCGCACGCCGGCGACGACGTGCGCGTTCGTCACGACGTAGCCTCCGTCGACGACGAAGCCGCTGCCCTCCTGGATGTGGTCGCAGGCCGGCCCGAACACCTTCACGGTGCTGGGGGCGGCGAGGTCGACCGCCTCCTGCGCCTCGGCGCGCGACGGGCCGGCGACGGGCTCGGCGGGCTCGGGCGGGATGCCCTCGAAGACCTCGGGGAAGCCGAAGCGGTCGAAGAACCGGCGGACCTCGCTCACCACCGAGGGCGGGTCCGGCAGCGCGACGCCGAGCCCCCGGACGATCGCGGAGTCACGGACCTCGGAGGACAGCCTCGGGATCGGGCCGTTCACGAGGTTCAGCGCGACGAACCAGATCGCGAGCAACGTCGCGATCGCGGCCACGAGCACGCCGCCGATCGCGTCGGCCCCGCGGAACCGAGAACCTCGCGCATGTCTCCGGACGCGCGAGCCCACCAGCCAGCCGACGGCGTCGCCCGCCGCGGCGCCGACCAGCAGCGCCGCGACGGCGGCACCGGCCTGGGCCGAGGGCCCGTCGACCAGCCCCGCGACGCGCGGCGCGAGCAGCGCTCCGGCCATGAGGCCCAGCAGGAGCCCGCCGTACGAGAAGAGCTGGAGCACCGCGCCGCGTCGGTGCCCGGAGACGACGGCCGCGACGAGGATCACCACGAGCACCACGTCGAGGCCGTTCACGCCCGCAGTATCCTCGCTCCGCGCCCGGGCTGCGCCGGCGCACTCCACCGCCTGGTCGGTCCGTCCCGATAGACTTGCCGGGTGGTCACGATCGCCCACATCTCCGACCCGCACGTCGGCTCGCCTTACTTCGTGCCGAACATGATGCAGCGCGTCATCGTGGAGCTGAACGAGCTACAGCCCGACGTCGTCATCAACACCGGCGACCTCACGAGCGAGGGCTACCGGCAGGAGTACAAGAACTGGCTGGCCTACGCCGAGCGCATCGATGCACCGATGCACACCGTGCCCGGCAACCACGACGCCCGCAACGTCGGCTACCTGCATTTCGAGGAGCTGATCGGCGCTCGCACGTGGAGCGTGGACGTGCAGGGCGTCCGGATCGTGGGCATCGACTCGAGCGAGCCGGACCTCAACGAGGGCATGGTCGGACGGATGCACTACGGCTGGATCCAGGAGCAGTTCGCCGCGCCGGCCGACGTGAAGATCTTCGCGCTCCATCACCACCTGCTGCCGATCCCCGGCACGGGCCGGGAGCGCAGCACCGTGATGGACGCGGGGGACGTGTTGGAGGAGCTCGTGACGGCCGGCGTGAACATCGTGCTCTCGGGTCACAAGCACGTGCCGTACGTGTGGCACCTCGAGAACCTGTGGATCGCGAACGCCGGCACGGTCTCGTCATTGCGCGTGCGTGGGTACACGAAGCCCTGCTACAACGTGCTCGAGGTCGACGGCGAGGAGGTCCGCATCATGCGGCGCTACCCGTTCGGCGGCGCGTCGATGATCGCCCACTTCTCGCTGTCCAGCGGCGAGCAGTTCTACCGGGAGTTCGAACCGCCGGTCCAGCAGCGGGCGCCCGTCCCGCTCGGCGAGTAGCGTCGCCGGGGCGCGAGCCCGAGGAGATCCCGTTCCGATGAAGGTCCTCGTCCTCGTGGATGGTGAGCACTACCCGCCCGTGACCCGGTGGGCGATCGCCTCCGCCACGGCGGCCGGCCATCAGGTGCTCGCCGCGCTGCTCGTCGGGGGGACCGAGAAGCTGGCGGCCGACGAGGTCCCCGACCTGGGGGTCGACGTGCGGCCCGCCGTTCCTGCTCCCGCGGAGGCGCTCGGGACCGCGCTCGACGAGCTCCGCCCCGAGGGGGTCCTGGACCTGTCCGACGAGCCGGTCCTCGGCTACCGCGAGCGGATGGAGCTCGCGGCCGTCGCGCTCGCCCGCGGCGTGCCGTACCTGGGCGCGGACTTCCGGCTGGACCCGCCGATCTCGGGTCCGCACCTGCCGGCGCCGACGCTCGCCGTGATCGGGACCGGCAAGCGAACCGGCAAGACCGCGATCGCCGGCGAGGTTGCCCGGACGGCGGCGGGCCTCGATCTGGAGCCGATCGTCGTCGCGATGGGTCGGGGCGGCCCGGCGGCGCCGCAGGTCGCGGAGGCCGGGTCCGTGACCGTGGACCGCCTCCTCGACCTGGTCCGTCGGGGCGAGCACGCGGCGTCGGACTACCTAGAGGACGCGGTAACGACCGGCGTCACGACGATCGGCGCTCGGCGCGCCGCGGGCGGGCTGGCCGGCGCGCCGTACGTCTCGACCGTCCGGGCGGCCGCCGAGCTGGCGGTGGCGCGCGGCGCGGGGATCGTCGTCCTGGAGGGCAGCGGGTCGTCGATTCCGCCCGTCCCGTGGGACGCCGGCATCCTCGTCGTGCCGGCCACCGTCCCGCCCGAGTACCTGGGTGGGTACCTCGGCCCGTTCCGGCTGTTGCTATCGGACGTGGTCGTTGCTACGATGGCGACCAGCCCAGCCGGGCTCGAGAACCTCCCTACCCTGCGATCCCACGTCCAGCGGCTCCGCAACGATGCCCGGCTCATCGTGACGGAGTTCGAACCACTGCCGCTGGGCGATGTGCGGGGGCGGGACGTGTTCTTCGCCACGACGGCGCCGGGGCAGGTGGCCTCCAGACAGGCGCAACACCTGGAGGAGGCCCACGGGTGTCGCGTGGTGGGGTGGACTGCCGGTCTGGCCGACCGTGCCGGGCTGGCGAAGGACATGGAAGGTGCGCCCGAGTACGACGTGCTCCTCACCGAGCTGAAGGCCGCCGCGGTGGACGTCGCGTGCGACCGGGCTCTCGGCAGGGGAGCGGAGGTCGTGTTCTGCGACAACCGCGCGGTCGTGGTCGACGGGGATCCCGACGACCTCTCGGCGGCGATCCGACAGGCGACACGGCTCGCGGAGCAACGACACCAACGACGGCAGTAGGAACCGATGACGAGGGACACGAAGAGCCCCCACATCCTGATCTCCGGTCGCGAGACCGGTCTCCCGTACTCGAAGGGCCTGATGGCCTCGCAGGTGATGGTCACGGGCCTGTCGCCCGTGCGCGCCTACCAGGTGGCCGAGGCGATCGAGGACCGGCTGATCGAGCTCGGCACGCCGTCGGTCACGAACGAGGTCCTCGACCGCCTGGTGCTCGAGGTCCTCCAGGAGATCGCGGGCGACCGGTACGCCAAGAACTTCGTGCGGTGGCAGGAGGTCGAGGCGCTCGACATCCCGCTCGTCGTGCTGATCGGCGGGACGACGGGCGTCGGCAAGTCCACGATCGCCACGCAGCTGGCCGCGCGCCTCGGCATCGTCCGCGTGGTCGCGAGCGACGCCGTCCGAGAGGTCATGCGCGCGATGTTCTCGCGCGAGCTGATGCCCTCACTCCACGCGTCCTCCTTCGAGGCCGGCGCCGCACTTCGCGAGCCGCCGGGCCGCGAGGCCGCCATCGTGGGGTTCCGCGAGCAGACCGCCGCCGTGGCCGTGGGGCTGCAGGCGCTGGTGGAGCGCGCGGCGCTCGAGGGCACCGACATCGTCCTCGAGGGGGCGCACATCGTTCCGGGGTTCGTGGACGTGTCGGCGTGGGAGGCGCAGACCCTCGTCGTCCCCGTGGTCGTCACCGTCGAGGACGAGGACGTCCACCGGAGCCATTTCGTGGCCCGCTGGGCCGACCACAGCGGCCGGCCGGCGTCCCGGTACCTCGAGGGCTTCGAGAACATCCGCCGGATCCAGCGCTACATCAAGAGCCAGGCGCTCTCGCACGGCGTGCCCGTCGTGCCCAACTACGACTTCGACCGGTCCATCGCGGCCGTCATCGACATCGTGATGGAGCGGGCGATGGAGCGGGCCGCCCAGGTCCGGGTGACCGCCGACGACCCGCGCGTGAAGGAAGGGAGTCGCACGTGAAGCTGTTCCTCGACACCGCCAGCATCGACGAGATCCGCGAGGTCAACCGGTGGGGCGTGCTCGGCGGCGTGACGACGAACCCGTCCCTCGTCGCGAAGGAGCACGCAGACCCCGAGCAGGTCTGGAAGGTGATCCTCGAGGAGGTCGACGGGCCGATCTCGCTCGAGACGACGGAGCTCGAGGCCGACGCCATGTACGAGCAGGGCGTCGGACTCGCCCAGATGGCGCCGAACGCCGTGGTGAAGGTGCCGATGACGCCCGACGGCCTCACGGCCGGCACGCGCCTCGTGAAGGACGGGATCCGGATCAACGTGACGCTGGTCTTCTCACCCGCGCAGGCGATCCTGGCGGCCGAGATCGGCGCCTACATCGTGTCGCCGTTCCTCGGACGCGTGGACGACGTGGCGTCGGACGGCATGGACCTGCTGCGGCGGATCTGCCGGATCTACGAGGTCCAGGGGTACGACACGAACGTCCTGGCCGCGTCGCTGCGCCATCCGATGCACGTGGTGGAGTCGGCGCTCGCGGGAGCGGACATCGCGACGATGCCGTACGCGGTGTTCGCGCAGTTGGTGAAGCACCCCCTCACCGATATCGGGTTGGACAAGTTCCTCCAGGACTGGAAGTCCTTGCACGAGGAGCTCGAGGAAGGAGCCTAGGTTGGCCACGATGGACAAGAGCGCCCTCGAGGGGAAGGTCGCTGCAGAGCTGCACCAGATGGCGACCGACCTCGGCATCGAGGGGCACCAGCGCCTGAAGAAGGCGGATCTGATCGACAGCATCCTCGCGCACGAGAACGGCGAGGCCGTGAGTGGCCAGGCCCGGGAGCGGACGACCGCCGAGGAGGCACCCGCCGCACCAGCGACGGCCGCGGCGGACGGCGGGGGCAACGGCGAGGTGCCGAACGAGGCGCGACCCGCCGCCGCCACCGCGACCGAAGCCTCGACCGAGGCCCCGACCGGAGGCCGCGAGCGCACGGACCGAGACCGGCGACCCGACGCCTCCGAGCGGACCGACCGCGGCCAGCGGGACAGGACCGATCGCCAGGAGCGTCAGGACCGCCCCGAGCGCCAGGAGCGGCACGAGCGGCCCGAGGGTCAGCGGCCCGAGGGCGGCCGCCGGCGTCCCTCCCGCGAGGAGCGCCGCCGCCAGCGCGAGGAGCGCCGCCAGCGCGAGTTCGAGATGCGGGAGGAGGAGCTCGCGAACGCACCCACTGCGACCGGGCTGCTCGACATCCTGCCGGAGGGGTACGGGTTCCTCCGCACGTCCGGGTTCCTTCCCGCGCAGCAGGACATCTACGTCTCGCTCTCGCAGGTGCGGCGGTTCATGCTCCGCAAGGGCGACACGGTGACCGGCAAGGTCCGGCAGCCGAAGGACAACGAGAAGTACTTCGCGCTGCTCCAGATCGACACGGTGAACGATCTCGACCCCGAGACCGCGAAGTCGCGCCCGGTGTTCGAGAAGCTCACGCCGCTGTTCCCCCACGATCGCTTCCGGCTCGAGACGGGGCCGACCGACGTGACGGGCCGGATCATCGACATGGTCGCCCCGATCGGCAAGGGTCAGCGCGGGATGGTCGTCTCGCCCCCGAAGGCCGGGAAGACGACCGTGCTGAAGAACATCGCGAACGGGATCATCAGCTCGAGCCCCGAGACGCATGTGATCATCCTGCTCGTGGACGAGCGTCCCGAGGAGGTCACCGATTGGCAGCGGACGGTGACCCCGGCCGAGGTCGTGTACTCGACCTTCGACAAGCCGCCGGACCAGCACATCCAGGTGACCGAGCTCGTCCTGGAGCGCGCGAAGCGGCTGGCGGAGATGGGTCGCGACGTCGCGATCATCCTGGACTCGATCACCCGTCTGGCCCGTGCGTACAACCTGGCCGCGCCGGCCTCGGGCAAGATCCTGTCCGGCGGCATCGACTCGACCGCGCTGTACCCGCCGCGGCGGTTCTTCGGCGCCGCTCGGAACATCGAGGAGGGCGGCAGCCTCACGATCATCGCGAGCGCCCTGGTCGAGACCGGCTCGCGGATGGACGAGGGGATCTTCGAGGAGTTCAAGGGGACCGGCAACATGGAGCTTCGCCTGGACCGCCAGCTGTCCGAGAAGCGCCTGTTCCCGGCGATCAACGTGGAGGCGAGCGGCACCCGCAAGGAGGAGCTGTTGATGCCGACCGAGGAGCTCGCGCTCGTCTGGCGCCTACGCCGCGTGCTCCACGCGCTCGAGCCTGCCGCGGCCCTCGAGCTGCTCACCGACAAGATCCGGACCACGAAGTCCAACGAGCAGTTCCTCAAGGAGATCGAAAAGGTCAAGGCGTAAGTAAGCTGTCTGTCCCGGCCACAGAGGAGCTTCACCGATGAAGCAGGGCATCCACCCCGAATACGTGCTCGCCACCGTGCACTGCTCGTGCGGCAACACGTTCCAGACCCGGAGCACGAAAGCGGAGCTGCGCGTCGAGATCTGCTCGAACTGCCACCCCTTCTACACGGGCAAGCAGAAGCTCGTCGACACCGGCGGCCGCGTCGAGCGCTTCCAGCGCCGGTACGGCAAGCAGGCAGAGGCGTAGGGTCCGCCGCCCGCATGGCGGAGGAAGCGACGCGGCAGAACCACTTCTACGGCGGCCAGGCGGTCGTCGAGGGTGTGATGATGCGCGGCCGCGACGTGTGGGCGGTCGTGGTCCGCCGGCCCGACCGCTCGATGCACGTCGAGTCGCACCGGATCGACTCGGTCGCGAAGCGCCATCCGATCCTCACGAAGCCGCTCCTTCGCGGGGTGATCGCCCTCGGGCAGGCGCTGGCGATCGGCTTCCGTGCGCTCTCGGTGAGCGCCCGCGAGTCGGCGCCCGAGGAGGAGCAGCTGTCGTCGCGACAGATGGCCGTCTCCATGGCGGTCGCGATCGTCGTGTTCCTGGGCATCTTCATCGTGCTCCCGGCGGTGGCGTTCCGGTGGGTCGGCTCGGAGGTGGACTCGAGCATCCTCGCGAACGTGGGCGAGGGCGTGTTCCGAGTGCTGCTGTTCCTCGGCTACCTGGTGCTGATCGGGCAGATGAAGGACATCCGCCGGGTCTTCGCGTACCACGGCGCCGAGCACAAGACGATCGCGGCGTACGAGCACCAGGAGGAGCTGACCCCCGAGCGGGTGGACCGCTACTCGACCCTGCACGTCCGCTGCGGGACGAACTTCCTGCTCCTGGTGATGGTCATCACGATCTTCGTGTTCGCCGTCTTCGGCAACCCCGGCCTGTGGTGGCGGATCGGATCGAGGATCGTGGCGATCCCGCTGATCGCGGGGCTCGCGTTCGAGATGCTGCGGCTCGGCGCTCGATTCCCGAACTCGCGGGTGATCCGGGGGCTCATGGTTCCGGGTCTGTGGCTGCAGAAGATCACCACGAGGCCGCCCGAGCGCGACCAGATCGAGGTCGCGATCGCCTCGTTCAACGAGGTGCTGCGCCGCGAGGGGGAGGCCGAGCCCGAGCCGTCCGACGCCTGAGCGTGCCGACACCGAACAGGGTCCTTGCATCGCGCGCCTCGGGGTCTAGCATCATTGCGATTCCCGAGTCGATCGAGGAGGCTTCCCCGTGTCTACCGACCTCGACCTGCCGGTGCTCATGAACCCTGACCACATCCGCCGTCGCGAGTTCGTGGCGATCCGCCGCGGGTACGACCCGGCGCAGGTGCGGGAGTTCCTCGAGCGCGTGGCCGACCAGGTGCAGGAGATGCAGGACCTGATCCGCGACGCGCGCCTGGAGGCCGACGCGGCCACGCGAGCGGCGACCCCCCGCGCCGATCCGTACTCCACGCTCGCCGAGCGCATCGCCGGCGTGATCAAGGCCGCGGACGAGGAGGCCGAGCGGAGCCGGCGTGAGGCGGCGGCCGAGGCCGAGCGGGTCGTCGGCGAGGCGCGCGCCCTGGCCGAGCGGATCCGCGCCGACGCCGAGGCGGCCGCCGCGCAGACCCGCGCGACCGCCGAGGCCGAGCTCCGCGACGCGCGCGAGCAGGCGCACCGCGCGCTGGCCAGCCTGTCGACCCGCCGCGAGATCCTTGTCGAGGAGCTCGCCTCCATGCAGGAGCGGCTGGTCGGGGTCGCCAGGGACCTGGAGTCGACGATCTCGCACCCCGAGACCGTCGGCGTCGAGCCGATGGACGCCGAGTCCGAGGCCTTCCTGGCCAGATCCCGGTCCGAGGCGTTCGCGCCGCGGCCCGAGCAGCCGGCCGAGCCCTCCGAGCCGCCTGCCGACGAGACCCGGGACGCACCCGGAGCGCAGTCGCCCGAGGAACCGACCGCGGAGGAGCCCGAGGGCGTCGAGCGCACGATCGTTCTCGAGGAGGCGTCGGTCGAAGGCGACGAGGAGCAGCCGGACACGGGTGAGCCGTCGTACGAGGGTGTCTGGGCCGGCGCCGAGTCCAGCCAGCTCGACCTGCCGGATCTCCCGCCGCTCGACCTGGACTGGGGCGAGGGCGACGAGGAGCCGGACCGGGACGCCGAGTAACGACCCCGCTCGACCCGTTCGCCCGCGGCGATCGAACGATCCACCTGCGATGATCGAGGCATGGAGTTCGACGCCCGGCTGCGGGAGATCGAGGAGCGCTTCGAGCGGGTGCAGGCCGAGATGGCCTCGCCCGAGGTCGCGCACGATCCCGAGCGCCTGCGCGCGCTCGGACGGGACTTCGCCGAGCTCCAGGCGATCGTCACGCCGTACCGCGAGTACTTGAGCGCCGGGCGTCAAGCGGAGGACGCGCGCGCGCTGGCCAAGGACGAGACCGACCCCGAGATGGCCGCCTACCTTCGCGAGGAGGCGGACGCCGCCGAGGCCACGATCGCGAGGCTCCGGGCGACGCTCGAGGAGCTGCTGATCCCGAAGGACCCGAACGACGCGAAGGACGTCCTGCTCGAGATCCGCGCAGGCGCGGGCGGCCAGGAGGCGGCGCTGTGGGCCGGGCAGCTGTTCGAGCTGTACCGCCACTACGCCGAGCGCCGTCGCTGGACGACCGATGTGCTGTCGGCCTCGGCGTCAGACCTGGGCGGGTTCAAGGAGGTCGTGCTGGAGGTACGGGGCAGAGGGGCGTTCTCGCGCCTGAAGCACGAGTCCGGCGTGCATCGCGTCCAGCGCGTCCCGGTCACCGAGTCCTCGGGCCGGATCCATACCTCGACAGCGACGGTCGCGGTGCTGCCCGAGGCCGAGGAGGTCGAGGTGGAGGTCCGTCCCGAGGACCTGGAGATCGACGTGTACCGCTCGAGCGGGCCCGGCGGGCAGAGCGTGAACACCACGGACTCGGCGGTCCGGATCATCCACAAGCCGACCGGGATCAAGGTCGAGTGCCAGGAGGAGCGGTCCCAGCTCCAGAACCGCGAGAAGGCGATGCGGTACCTGCGCGCCCGGCTGCTCCTGCGGGCGCAGGAGGAGGCGGCGGCCAAGGAGGCCGCCACCCGACGCTCGCAGGTGGGCACGGGGGAACGGGCTGAGAAGATCCGGACGTACAACTTCCCGGAGAACCGCGTCACCGATCACCGGGTCAAGGTGACGCTGCATCAGCTCCAGGAGGTGCTGGCCGGCGACATCGACCCGTTCGTCGACGCGCTCCTCGCCGCCGAACGGGCGGCGCAGCTCTCCGGGGACGGACAGGGGTAGCGCGATGCGTCCCTCCGAGGTGCTCGCACGGGCCACCCGGTACCTCGAGCGTCACGGCGTGCCGAGCGCGAGGACCAACGCCGAGGTGCTGCTGATGCACGTCCTCGGCACCGACCGCGGCGGCCTGTATGCCCGCGCCGAGGGCCTGGATGCGCGCGAGGCGAGGATGTTCGGACGCGCGCTGTGCCAGCGCTGCGCCGGCACGCCCCTCCAGCACCTGACCGGCGAGCAGGCGTTCCGCCGGATCGTGCTCGAGGTCAGGCCGGGCGTCTTCGTCCCGCGGCCCGAGACCGAGGTCCTCGTGGAGGTCGGGCTGCGCACCGTGCGGGACGCGGAGTCCCCGGTCGTCGTCGACGTCGGCGCCGGGAGCGGGGCCGTCGCGCTCGCCGTGAAGGACGAGCGGCCGGACGCGAAGGTCCTGGCGACGGACCTCTCGCCCGAGGCCGTCGAGCTCACCTGCGCGAACGCCGCACGGCTCGGTCTGGAGGTGGACGTGCGCGAGGGCGACCTCCTCGAGCCGCTCCCGCCCGAGCTCCGCGGCTGGGTCGACCTGGTGCTCTGCAACCCGCCCTACGTGACGCTGGAGGAGTACGCGGATCTGCCGGCCGAGGTGAGGGCCGAGCCGGCGCTGGCGCTCCTCGGCGGGATCGAGGTGCACGAACGCCTGGCGGCTCAGGCGCTCCGATGGTTGCGGGACGGCGGCACGCTCGCCGTGGAGATCGGGGAGGGTCAGGGGCAGGTGACATCGGAGCTCCTCCGGAGCTCGTTCGCGGACGTGCGGGTCCATGCCGACCTCGCCGGCCGCGACCGCGTCGTCGCCGGTCGCCGGCCGTGAGCGACCCCATCGGCGAGGCCGTTGAGGCGGCGCTGGCCGGGGCGCTGATCGTGCTGCCGACCGACACCGTCTACGGGATCGGCACGCGGCCGGACGACCCCCACGCGACGGCGCGGCTGTTCGAGGCGAAGGGGCGGCCGCGCGACCTGGAGCTGCCCGTGCTGGTCGCCACGCGCGGGCAGGCGAGGGAGATCGCGACCTTCGACGAGCGTGCCGAGGCGCTCGCCGGTCGCTTCTGGCCGGGGGCGCTGTCGTTCGTCCTCCCGCGGGCCGAGCGCAGCCGGGGGTGGGATCTCGGCGAGGACCGGGGCACGATCGCCGTGCGGATGCCGCACCATCCGTTGGCGCTGGCGGTGCTCGCAGGGACGGGGCCGCTCGCCGTGACGAGCGCGAACCGCTCTGGCGCGGCCATCACCCCCAACACGTGCGAGGAGCTGCGAGCGGTGTTCGGCGACCTCGTCGAGGTGTACCTGTGCGGGGAGGAGCCGCTCGGCGACGTGCCGTCGACCGTCGTCGATCTCACCGGTCCGGAGCCGCTGGTGCTCCGGGCCGGCGCGGTCTCCCCAGGCCGCCTGAACGAGGCGCTCGACCCGACCGACGCGACGCGGGGGCGGCAGGGGCCGCGGTAGAGTGGCGGTCCCGATGGCCTCGATCCTCGTCGTCTGCACCGGGAACGTCTGCCGCTCGCCGATCGCCGAGGGCATGCTCCGACGGCGACTGCGGGCGCGGTTCGGCGACCACGCGCCGCTCGTCGCCTCGGCGGGCACCGCGGGCTGGCAGGGGTCGCCGGCGATGCCCGAGTCGGTCGCCGCGGCGGCCGAGCGGGGCGTGGACATCGTCGGCCACGTCGCCCGGCGTCTGGGTGCCGAGCACGTGCGCGCCGCCGACCTGGTGATCGCGATGGCCGCCGAGCACCGCGACCGGATCGTCGCCGCGGTCCCGGAGGTCGCCGGGCGGACCTTCACGCTGAAGGAGCTCGTCCGACTGCTCGAGGCGTTGCCGCCTGCGGAGCCGCGCACCGCCGGGTCGTGGATGCAGCGTGTGACGCAGGCCGACGCCTTGCGTCGCAGGGGGACCGAGCGCCGGCCGGCCGACGAGGACATCGTCGACCCCCTCGGTCTACCGATCGAGGGCTATCGCGCGGTCGCCTGGGAGCTGGAGGAGTGGTGCGTGCGCCTGGTCGACGGGCTGGCGGGGGCGACGGCGATCGGGTCCTCGGCGGGCGGGACCGGGACGGTCTGACGTGCGGATCGCGCTCGGCAGCGATCACGCCGGCTATCTCCTGAAGGAGGACGTGAAGCGCTCGCTCGTCGAGGACGGGCACGAGGTGATCGACGTCGGCACCGACTCGGAGGAGCCCGTCGACTACCCGCCGTTCTGCGCCGCGGCGGCGCGCGAGGTCGCGCTGGGCAACGCCGAGCGCGCGATCGTGTTCGGCGGCTCCGGCCAGGGGGAGCAGATCGCGGCGAACAAGGTGCACGGGATCCGCGCGGCGCTCTGCCACGACCTCTTGACGGCCAGGCTGTCGCGTGAGCACAACGACGCGAACGTCCTGGCGATGGGCGGGCGTATCGTCGCGCCGGCGCTCGCGCGCGAGATCGTCGGCGTGTGGCTGTCGACCCCGTTCGAGGGCGGACGGCACGTGCGCCGGCTGGAGCTCATCGCCGAGATCGAGCGGGAGGAGAGATGAACGGGTTCGTCGCGGACTGGGAGGCCCTCGTCGGGACCGACCCGGAGGTCGCCGACGCCATCGCGTCCGAGGTGCAGCGCGAGCGCGACACGGTCCGACTGGTGGCGTCCGAGAACTACGCCAGCCCAGCGGTCCTCGCCGCGCTGGCGTCCACGATGAACAACAAGTACGCGGAGGGGTACCCGGGTCGCCGCTACTACGGCGGGTGCGCGAACGTGGACGTCGTCGAGCGACTGGCGATCGAACGGGCAAAGGCGCTGTTCGGAGCCGAGCACGCCAACGCGCAACCCCACGCCGGCGCGCAGGCCAACCTGGCGGTGCTGGGGGCCTTCTGCGAGCCGCGGTCGGACGACACGATCCTCGGGCTCGTGCTCTCGCACGGCGGGCACCTCACGCACGGCTCGCCGGTCAACGTGTCGGGGATGTGGTTCCGCTTCGTGAACTACGAGGTGGATCGGCGCACCGAGGTGCTCGACATGGACCGCATCCGGGACCTTGCGCTCGAGCACCGCCCCAAGATCCTGCTGGCGGGGTTCACCGCCTACCCGCGGGTGATCGACTTCGAGGCCTTCCGCGCCGTCGCGGACGAGGTCGGCGCCCTGCTCTGGGTGGACGCCTCGCACTTCATCGGCCTCGTGGCGGGCGGCGCGTACCCCACCCCGGTTCCGCAGGCCGACGTCGTGACGTTCACCACACACAAGACGCTCCGAGGCCCGCGCGGCGCGATGATCCTGTGCCGCCAGGAGCACGCGAAGACGATCGACAGGGCCGTGTTCCCGATGACGCAGGGCGGGCCGATCGAGAACGCGATCGCCGCGAAGGCCGTCGCGCTCAGGGAGGCCATGACGCCGGCGTTCCGCGACTACGCGGCGCGAACCGTCCGCACGGCGCGCGCCCTCGGCGACGCGCTCGCGGAGGAGGGTCTGCGGATCGTTGCCGGTGGGACGGACTCGCACCTGGTCCTCGCCGACCTCCGGCCCCTCGGCGTCGGCGGGCTCGAGGCCGAGACCGTCTGCGACGAGGTCGGCATCTCGCTCAACAAGAACAGCATTCCGTTCGATCCGATGCCGCCGATGCGCCCCTCCGGGATCCGTGTCGGCACCCCGGGGCCGGCGACGCTCGGCATGGACGAGGCCGAGATGAAGGAGGTCGCCGGGATCGTCGGCGAGGTCCTCCGCCGGCCGGAGGACGACGGCGTGAAGGCGGCCGCCCGGGAGCGCGTCCGGGCGCTCGCGTCCCGGTATCCGGCCTACCCTGGGTAGCCTGCGCCCCCGGCCAGGCCCGGGGGTACCATCCTTGGAGCGTGCAGCCCTACGTGGTCGTCTTCGCCGTGAGCGCGGGTGTGACCTTCGTCGCCACCCCGCTGGTCCGGCGGCTCAGCCTGCGGTTCGGATGGATCGACCAGCCGTCGGACCGCAAGGTCCACCCGAAGCCGACCCCCACCGTGGGCGGCTTGGCGATCTTCGCGGGGGTCGCGGCCGCGCTCGGCGTGACGCACGCCGTCCCGGCCCTCGCCACGCTGCACGAGACGACGTCCGAGCTGGACGCGGCCCTGGTCGCGGGGGCCGTCATCGTCCTGGTCGGCCTCGTCGACGACACGCGCGGGCTCTCGCCGCTCGGCAAGCTCGCGGGCCAGGTGCTGGCCGCGGGCCTGCTCGTTCTCGCCGGCGTGCAGCTGCTCTACTTCTACTTCCCCGGGCAGGGCGTCCTGTCGCTGTCGCCGGACCTGGCCGTGCCCCTGACCGTCGTGTGGGTCGCGGCGATGGTGAACGCCGTGAACCTGATCGACGGGCTCGACGGCCTGGCCGCGGGCATGGTCGCGATCGGCGCCGTCGCGTTCTTCGTCTACATGGCCTTCGGGCCCACGGCGAGCGACGAAGCGTCGAGCGCGACGGTCCTGTCCGCCGTCGTCGCGGGCGCCGCGATCGGCTTTCTCCCCTGGAACTTCTATCCCGCGAGGATCTTCATGGGGGACACGGGTTCCGGGCTCCTCGGACTCATGCTCGCCGTGGCGACGATCTCCGGCGTCGGCCGGAACCCCCTCGGGCCCTCGGGCGGCGACCTTGCCGCGATCGCGATCCCGATCGTGCTGCCGCTGCTCGTGCTCGCGATCCCGCTCCTCGACGTCGTGCTCGCGATCGTCCGCAGGATGCGCAAGGGGCTCGGCGTGCACCACGCCGACAAGGAGCACATCCACCATCGGCTGATGGACATCGGGCACTCCCAGCGGCAGGCGGTGCTGCTGATGTACCTGTGGAGCGCGCTGATCTCCGGATGTGCGCTCGCGGTGGCGTTCATCGACGGCCGCCTGATCGTGATGGCGATCGTCACGGGGGCGGTGCTCCTCGCGGTCGTCCTGCCGAAGCTGCTCCGGGACCGGGTGCCGCACGGCAGCGACGCGACGGCGGCGGGCGTCGCGGCTGGCCGCGAGGCGCCGGCGGTCCAGATCCCGGAGGCGCAGGCGGACGCGGAGCCGCCGGTCGAGCCCGAGGCGCCCCGCGGAGCCGCGGCCCGGTAGCCGCGGGTTTCGTGCGCGAGAACCTTCCATCTCGGGCCGCCATCCCCTAGCGTTGGCCAACTCGTACAACACGTCGGGTAGGCCCGCTGCCCGAGGGGTATCCCGCTCGGCGGGCCGCCGGGGTGATGATGCACGCCGTCGTCGGGCATAATCCGTGCGATCGGCGTCGAAGGGGGCGGAGTGCCGGAAGTCGACGTGCGGCTCGACAGGGTGACGAAGGACTTCGGGGAGACCGTCGCCGTCGACGATCTCTCGCTCGACATCCCGGAGGGGGAGTTCTTCAGTCTCCTGGGGCCCTCAGGATGCGGGAAGACCACCACGCTGCGGATGATCGGCGGGTTCGAGGAGCCGACCCGGGGCACGATCTACCTGAAAGGTCGGGACGTCACCGACCTGCCGCCGTACAAGCGAGACGTGAACACGGTGTTCCAGTCGTACGCCCTGTTCCCGCACCTGGACGTGTTCGAGAACGTGGCGTTCGGCCTCCGGCGCCGGAAGGTGCCGAAGGACGAGATCGACACCCGCGTGAAGGATTCCATGCGCCTCGTGGACCTGCTCGGGTTCGAGAAGCGGCGGCCGGCGCAGATGTCGGGCGGTCAGCAGCAGCGGGTGGCCCTTGCCCGAGCCCTGGTGAACAGCCCGAAGGTGCTGCTCCTGGACGAGCCGCTCGGCGCGCTCGACCTGAAGCTGCGCAAGCAGATGCAGCTCGAGCTCAAGCGGATCCAGTCGGAGGTGGGCATCACGTTCATCTACGTGACCCACGACCAGGAGGAGGCCATGACGATGTCCGATCGTCTGGCCGTCCTGCGCCAGGGCAGGATCGAGCAGATCGGCCCTCCGGAGGAGGTCTACGAGAACCCCCAGACCGAGTTCGTGGCCGGGTTCCTCGGGGCGTCGAACATGCTCGAGGGCGAGGTGAAGGAGTCGGCGAACGGGATCGCCACGGTCCTGCTCGCGGGCGGCGACGCGGTGCGGCTGCCCGCGGATCGGGCGCCGTTCCCTGCGGGGTCCACGGTTCGGGTCGGGGTCCGGCCCGAGAAGGTCCACATCGCTCCGGAGGACGGGACCGAGGTGCCGAGCGGGTTCAACAGCGTCTCGGGTCTGCTCCGGATGTCTACGTACATCGGCGTCAGCCATCAGTACAAGGTCGAGGGACCCGGCGGTCACGTCCTGACCGTTTGGGTGCAGAACCTGGGCGCCACGCCGCCGCCCCATCCGGGTGAGCGGGTCCGTCTGTCATGGCGGTGGGAGCACACGTTCGCGGTGCTCCCGCAGGAGGGGCTCACGCTCGAGGAGGAGGAGGAATGACCGAACGCGAGGACCGCGAACGCTCGGATCGGCTCCTGCAGGAAGCGATGCGCGCACGGCTGTCCCGCAGGTCGGTCCTGCGCGGCGCGGGGGTGGGGGTCGCGGGGATCAGCCTGGCATCGCTACTGGCGGCATGCGGTGAGGGCGACGGCGGCACCGGTGGCAACGGCGACGCGCAGACCGGCGGGGCGCCCGCCGATGTCTTCAGTGGCGAGCCGGGCGACGAGGTCAACTTCGCGAACTGGCCCCTGTACCTGGACCAGGCGAAGGACAAGGACGGGAACGTCTATCACCCCACGCTGAAGCTGTTCGAAGAGGCGACGGGCATCCACGTGAACTACGAGGACGTCATCCAGTCGAACGAGGAGTTCTTCGGCAAGATCCAGCCGCAGCTCGCGGGCGGGGACTCCACCGGCTGGGACATCATCGTCATCACGAACGGACGCCAGTTCAACGTCCTGACGACGAACGAGTGGGTCTACCGACTGGACCCGGCGATGCGTCCGAACTTCGACGCGAACGCCACCCCGTTCGCCAAGGACCCGACGTACGACCCCGGCAACACGTTCTCGATGCCGTGGCAGGGAGGGTTCACCGGGATCGGCTACGACAAGACGAAGGTGAACGGCGCGATCACGAAGCTCGACGACCTGGCGAACCCGGCGATCGTCGGTACCGACAGCGTCGGGATGCTCTCGTCGGACATGCCGGACTTCGTGATGATCAACCTCGGCATCGACCCGGCCACCTCGGGCCCCGCCGAGTGGCAGGAGGCGGCCGACTGGCTGCAGATGCAGCGCGAGTCGGGCACGGTTCGTCAGTACTACGACCAGGGCTACATCGACGACTTCGTGGCGGGCAACACCCCCGTGTCGATGGCGTGGTCCGGCGACGTGATCTACTACGCGCTCTGGGCGGGGTACACGGACTTCGAGTTCATGTTCCCGGAGGGCGGCGCCCTGCTGTGGCAGGACAACATGATGGTGCCGGTGGGCGCCGGGAACGCGCCCGGGGCGGCGCAGGTCATGGACTGGTACTACGACCCGAAGATCGCGACGATGGTCACCGAGTGGGTGATCTACCTGTCGCCGGTGGCCGGGGTGCAGGACCGCATCCTGGAGGACGCCGACGCCGCTCTGGACGACGGGTACAAGGGGTATTCGAACAAGCTGAGGGCGACCGCGGAGAGCCCGTACTCCTTCCCGGACGACGCGCTCCTGGCGCAGACGAAGTTCGGCACGAACATCACCAACGACGAGCAAGCGGAGGAATGGGACAACATCTTCCTCCCGATCACCCAGCAGTAGCGCCTTCCTGGGATCGGACTGGATGGCGACGGAGGCGTTGACGGGGCAGGAACCAGCGACCGAACCCCCTTCGAGGGGTCGGTCGTACGCGGCCCGCAGGCGCTTGGCTCCGCTGTGGCTCATGACGCCCGGCGGCGTGTACCTGCTCGTCTTCCTCATCATCCCGATGGGGATCCTCGTGTACACGTCGCTCCAGAGCGGCGGCGCGTTCTCGGGGCGCTTCTACTTCGACTGGGATTTCGCGAACTACACGGACCAGATCGTCCAGTACGAGTCACAGCTGATCCGATCCGTGACCTACTCCGTGATCGTCACGATCGCGTGCCTGCTGCTCGCGTACCCGATGACGTACTGGATCGCGTTCTACGCGGGACGGTGGAAGTCCTCGATCCTGCTGCTGATCCTACTGCCGTTCTTCGTCTCGTTCGTGATCCGAACCGTCCAATGGCGGTTCCTCCTGGCCGACGACGGGATCCTGTTCGGACCGCTCAAGGACCTGGGGCTGATGTCGGACTCGTTCCACGTGCTCTCGACGCCGTACGCCGTCGTGGCCGGCATCACGTACAACTTCCTGCCCTTCACGGCGCTGCCGCTCTACGTCGCCCTCGACCGGATCGACCGGTCCCTCGTGGAGGCTGCGAAGGACCTGTACTCCAGCCGGTGGGAGGCGTTCCGCCACGTCGTGTGGCCGCTCTCGCTGCCTGGGGTCTTCGCTGCGTTCCTGCTCACGTTCGTGCCGGCGACGGGCGACTACGTGAACGCGGCCATCCTCGGCGGCCCGGGCACGACGATGATCGGCAACATCATCCAGGCGAAGTTCCTGTCGGAGCTGAACTATCCGGAGGCGGCAGCGCTCTCCGTGATCCTGATGGTGGCGATGTTGATCCTGGCCACGGCGTACGCCCGGGTCCTCGGCACGGAGGACGACACGTTGACGGCGACGATATGAGCATGGCAGAGGTCGCGGCCGCCCGCTCGACCGGCACGGAGCCGGCGCCGCTCAACGAGCCGAGGAAGCGGTGGACGCGCTTCATCTTGCCTGGCTTCACGTGGCTGATGATCGTCTACCTGACGCTGCCGATCTTCGTGATGATCATGTGGTCGTTCAACGACATCCCGGTCGTCGGGTCTCCGCGCCAGACGCCGAAGTTCTGGGGCTTCACGCTGCACTGGTGGCGGGACCTGTTCGGGATCGCCGGGCTGAGCGACGCGCTGAAGACCTCGCTGTTCATCGCCCCGATCTCGGCGTTCGCGGCGACGGCCCTCGGGACGCTGATCGGACTCGCACTCGGTCGCTACCGGTTCCGCGGCAAGGCGCCGGTCAACTTCGTGATCTTCCTCGCGATCGCGGTCCCCGAGATCGTCCTCGGATCGTCCCTGTTGTCGATGTTCGTGCTGGCGCAGGCGCCCCCCATCGGGAAGATCACGATCCTGCTCTCGCACATCGGGTTCAGCATCGCGTTCGTCGCCGTCACGGTGCGGGCGCGGGTCCAGGGCCTGGACCGCGCGCTCGAGGACGCCGCCCAGGACCTGTTCGCGAACCCGGTCACGACGTTCTTCAAGATCACGCTCCCGCTCATCGCGCCGGCGATCCTCGCGGGGTTCCTGCTGGCCTTCGTGCTCTCGCTCGACGACTTCGTGATCACGAACTTCGTGTCGGGCACGGAGTCGACGTTCCCGGTCTGGGTGTACGGCGCGACGCGGATCGGCCTGCCCCCGCAGGTGAACGTGATGGGCACGCTGCTGTTCGGCGCGGGCCTGTTCCTCGCGGTCCTGAACGTGGTCGTGCAGCGTCGGCGCGCGCGCTCGTGAGACCCGCCCCGATCGGGGGCGGGGCCGCTCGTGAACCCGTTCACAAGCACGGCTTGAAACGGCCTCCTACCTGCGGAAACGCATCGTGCCGACCTTTGACGTCCCGCGCGGGCCGCGGCTATACTGCGCGAGCCCATGGCCGGTGGACGCGGGGAAGGTTGGAGCGGCATGGGCACCGCGTGGTCCATCACCGGGACGCTCCTCGGGGGCATCCTCGTCTGGGGTGGGATCGGCTTCCTCCTGGACCGGTGGCTCGACCTCCGCTGGTTGTTCCTGCCGATCGGCATGGTGATCGGCGCCGGGGCGTCCATCTACTCCGTGTACGTGCGATATGGCCGAGACCGCTGACCGACCCGAGCGCGTGATGGTCCGGAGGGCCCTGGTGCCCTCGGCGCTCGCCGTGGCCGTCGCGGCGCTCGTGGGCCTCGCGGCCTCGGGCCCGGACGCCGCCGCGTCCGCCGCGATCGGGGTCGCGATCGTGTCCCTCAACTTCGCCGCCCACGGGCTGTCGCTGGCGTGGGCGTCCGGGGTCTCGATCGCGGCGGTGCACGCCGTCGCGCTGGGCGGGTTCGTCGTGCGCCTGGGCGTGATCGTCGCGGCCATGTTCGCCCTGAACACCATGACGTGGTTCTCGCCGCTCGCCTTCGGGCTGGCGGTCGTACCCGCAACCCTGCTGCTCCTCGTGTACGAGGCGCGGCTCGCGATCCGCGGCCTGGGCGCCACGCTGCAGATCCCCGCCGACCCGGCGGCGGTCCGCGCGGCCGAGACCCTGGCCGCACGGGAGGCCTGACGGATGCTCGCGACGGTGCTGGCCGTGACCAAGCCGCCCGAGGGGTTCCACGCCCCGGGCACCGAGATCTTCGACTACACGGAGACCTGCCTGATCGGCGACGGCCAGTACTGCCTGACGAAGGTGTCGTTCTGGATGCTGATGTCGGCGGTCATCATCGGCGCCATCTTCATCGCCGCGTTCCGGAACCCGAAGCTCGTCCCGAAGGGCATCCAGAACGCGGTGGAGTCGCTCGTCGAGTTCATCCGCAACGGCATCGTGATGGAGGTGATCGGCAAGGACGGCCTGCCGTTCCTCCCGTTCCTCACCGCGATCTTCGTGTTCGTCTGGGTGAACAACCTGTACGGGATCATCCCGGGCATCCAGTTCCCGACCACCTCACGGATGGCGATCCCGGCCCTCCTCGCGATCCTGGTGTGGTTCGTCTTCAACATCGTCGGCATCGTGAAGCAGGGCGGCTGGCACTACATCAGGAACACGCTGTTCCCGCCCGGCGTACCGAAGCCGATCTACGTCCTGTACTCACCGATCGAGTTCGTGTCGGTGTTCCTGGTGCGGCCGCTCACCCTGTCCGTCCGTCTCGCGGCCAACATGATCGCCGGGCACCTGATCCTCACGATCTTCTTCCTGGGGACCTGGTACCTGCAGTGGAAGCTCGCGACGATCCCGATCGCGGCGCTGTCGTTCGCGCTCGGGACGTTCATCACCGCGTTCGAGGTGTTGGTCGGCGTGCTGCAGGCCTACATCTTCACGATCCTGACCGCCGTGTACATCGCCGGCGCGATGCACGCCGAGCACTGAGAAGGAGGAGTTGGGATGAGGCATCTGCTGGGTCTCCTCGCACAGGTCGAGGGTGACGTCGGCGCCATCGGCAAGGGCCTGGTGTTCGGGCTCGGCGCGATCGGCCCCGGCATCGGTATCGGCTTCCTCGTCGGCAAGTCGGTCGAGGCGATGGCGCGGCAGCCCGAAGCCGCCGGCATGGTCCGGACCACGATGTTCCTGGGGATCGCGTTCGTCGAGGCGCTCGCGCTGTTCGGCTTCGTGCTGTCGTTCATCATCTAGAAGGAGGCCAGCGATGCTGCAGCTGTTCGTGCTGGCCGCGGAGGAGGAGGCCAAGAACCCGATCCTCCCCGACATCGCCGAGCTGATCTACGGGACGATCGCGTTCGTCATCGTGTTCGGACTGCTCTGGAGGTTCGCCTTCCCGGCCCTGGGGAAGATGCTCGCCGAGCGCGCGGACAAGATCCAGGGCAACCTCGAGCGGGCCGAGCACTCGCGCCAGGCGGCCGAGCAGGAGCTGGCCGAGTACCGTGCCCAGCTCGCCGGCGCCCGCGAGGAGGCGAACCGGATCATCGAGGAGTCCCGGCGCACCGCGGAGCAGATGCGCCGCGACGTCCAGGCGAAGGCCGAGCAGGAGGCCCAGGCGACCGTCGCGCGCGCGCAGGAAGAGATCCGCGCGGAGCGCGACCGCGTGTTCCAGGACCTCCGCGCCCAGGTCGGCGTCATCGCCGTCGAGCTCGCCGGCCGGGTGGTCGGGGAGTCGCTCGACCCCGATGCCCACCAGCGCCTGATCGACGAGTACATCGAGCAGGTCGCCGGCTCGGGGAACGGGCGGGGCTGACGTGGCCGAGAAGGACGCGCTGGTCCGTGGGTACGCGGAGGCCCTGTTCGCCGTCGCCGAGGCCGAGGGCGAGCTCGAGGCCGTCGAGGACCAGCTCTACGCGTTCGCGAAGGCCGTCGAGGGCAACGCGGAACTGCGCGAGGCCATCACGGACCCGGCCCTGCCGCCCGAGAACAAGAAGGCCGTCGTCCGCGACCTGCTCGGCGAGCGCGCGAACCCGCACACGGTGAACGTGCTCGGCTTCCTCGTCGACCAGGGGCGCGCGCGCGAGATCGGTCGTATCGTCGAGGAGCTCGCGTCGCTCGCGGCCGAGCGCCGGGCGCACGTCGTCGCCGAGGTCCGCAGCGCCGTCCCGCTCGACGAGACCCAGCGTCGGCGGCTCGCGGAGGCGCTGTCGAGGGCGACCGGCCGCGAGGTCGAGATCAAGGTGGTCGTCGATCCGACCGTCGTCGGCGGCATCGTCGCGAAGGTGGGCAACGAGGTGTTCGACGGCAGCGTGCGTACCAAGCTGGACGAGGCGCGAGGGATCCTGACCCGCTCCCGGTGACCGGAGCAAGGAAGAGAGCTGATGGCACTCACATTCGACCCCCAGAGCATCGCGGACGCGCTCCGCAAGAACGTCGAGAGCTGGACGCCCTCGGTGGAGCGCGAGGAGGTCGGCCGGGTCATGCTGGCCGGCGACGGCATCGCCCGCGTGAAGGGTCTGCCGCGTGCCATGGCGAACGAGCTGCTCGAGTTCACCGGCGGCGTACTCGGCCTGGCCTTCAACCTGGACGAGGACGAGATCGGCTGCATCATCCTCGGCGAGTCCGAGCACATCGAGGAGGGCGACCTCGTCAAGCAGACCGGGAAGATCCTCTCGGTGCCGGTCGGCGACGGCTTCCTGGGCCGCGTGATCGACCCCCTGGGCAACCCGATCGACGGCAAGGGACCGGTCCCCGAAGAGGCGCGGCGGAACCTCGAGGTCCAAGCCGCGAACGTCGTGGACCGCCAGCCGGTGAAGGAGCCGCTCCAGACCGGCATCACGGCGATCGACGCGATGACGCCGATCGGTCGCGGCCAGCGCGAGCTCATCATCGGCGACCGCCAGACCGGCAAGACCGCGATCGCGATCGACACGATCATCGCCCAGCGCGACAACTGGGCGAGCGGCGATCCGAGCAAGCAGGTCCGCTGCATCTACGTCGCGGTCGGCCAGAAGGCCTCGACCGTCGCCGAGGTCGTCGACACGCTCCGCGAGAACGGAGCGCTCGAGTACACGGTGGTCGTGAACGCGGCGGCCTCGGACCCGGCGCCGTTCCAGTACATCGCGCCGTACGCGGGCGCCGCGCTCGGCGCGTACTGGATGTACGAGGGGCGGCACGCCCTCGCGATCTACGACGACCTGTCGAAACAGGCCACGGCGTACCGCACGCTGTCGCTCCTGCTCCGTCGCCCGCCGGGCCGCGAGGCCTACCCGGGCGACGTGTTCTATCTGCACTCGCGGCTGCTCGAGCGCGCCGCGAAGCTCTCGGACGAGCTCGGCGGCGGGTCGCTCACCGCGCTGCCGATCATCGAGACGAAGGGCAACGACATCTCGGCGTACATCCCCACGAACGTCATCTCGATCACCGACGGTCAGATCTACCTGGAGCCCGACCTGTTCTTCGCCGGCGTGCGGCCGGCGATCAACGTGGGCATCTCCGTCAGCCGTGTCGGCGGCAACGCGCAGATCGCGGCGATGAAGAAGATCTCGGGGCGTCTGCGGATCGACCTCGCGCAGTACCGGGCGCTCGAGGCGTTCGCGCAGTTCGGCTCCGAGCTCGACAAGGCCTCCCAGCAGCAGCTCGCGCGCGGCGCGCGGGTCGTCGAGGTCCTGAAGCAGCCGCAGTACCGGCCGGTCTCGGTCGAGCAGCAGGTCATCGCCATCTGGGTCGCGACCGGCGGGTACCTGGACGACTACCCGGTGCAGGACGCGCGGCGCTTCGTCGAGGAGTTCGGGGCGTACGTCGAGACGCGGGCCGCCGAGGCGCTCGCCGCGATCCGCGACACCGGCGACCTGTCCGACGAAACCGAGGCCGCCCTGAAGTCCGCCGTGGACGCCTTCCGTGAGGCGTTCGTGCCGAGCGAGACCGAGGGCGGCGCCGAGGCCGGCGCCGGCGAGGGCTCCGCCCCGGACGAGCTGAGGAAGGACGTGGGGTGGGACCGCATGTCCTCCGAGGAGGAGGAGCCGCCACCGCCGCCATCACGCGAGGAGATGCGGCAGGAGTACGAGGAGAAGGCGCGGCCGGCCGGCCAGGCCGACGCCCCGTTCCCCGGGTAGCGGATGGGCGCTCAGCTCCGCGTCGTCCGTCGCCGGATCCGCTCGGTCCAGTCCACGATGAAGATCACGCGCGCGATGGAGCTCATCGCCGCGTCGCGCATCGTGAAGGCCCAGCAGCGGGTCGAGGCGGCGCGCCCGTACGCGGAGCTGCTGACGCGGGCGATGGAGGACGTGGCGCGGCAGACGGGCGGGTTGGTACACCCGCTCCTGCAAGAGTGGGAGACGCCCGAGCGCGCCGGCGTGTTCATCGTGACGTCCGACCGAGGGCTCGCCGGCTCGTACAACTCGAACGTCCTCCGCCTGGCCGAGGACGTCATGGACCGCGTCCGCCGGCGGGGGATCGAGCCGGTCGTCTACGTCTCGGGCAAGAAGGGGATCTCCTACTTCCGGTTCCGAGCCGTGCCGATCGAGGCGCAGTGGTCGGGCGTGAGCGAGGTGCCACCCTTCTCGGCCGCCGACGACATCGGGCGGCGTCTGATCCACGACTTCGCCGAGCGCCGCATCGACGAGCTCCACACCGTGTACACGGACTTCCGCTCGGCGTTCACGCTGCGCGCCACGACGAAGCGGTTCCTCCCGATCGCGGCGAACGAGCTCCGGGACGTCAAGGGGAGACCGCACCCCGAGTACCTGTTCGAGCCGGCGCCGGCGGCGATCCTCGACGAGCTGCTGCCGCAGTACGTCATCACGAAGGTGTACGCCGCGATGCTCGAGTCGGCGGCCTCGGAGAACGCCGCGCGGCGGCGCGCGATGAAGGCGGCGACCGACAACGCGGAGGACCTCATCAAGGTCCTGACGCGCCAGGCCAACCGGGCGCGTCAGGACGAGATCACGACCGAGATCATGGAGATCGTCGGCGGGGCGGAGGCCCTGTCGGCGGCGGCAGGGGAGTAGATGGCATGGCTGAGAACGAACACGCGAAGGGTCGGGTCGTCCGGGTCATCGGCCCGGTGGTGGACGTCGAGTTTCCGCCGGCAGAGCTGCCCGAGATCGACACGGCCCTGAAGGTCGACATCACCCTCGAGGGGACGACCACCACCATCACGTGCGAGGTCGCCCAGCACATCGGCGACTCGACGGTCCGGGCTGTCGCCATGAAGCCGACCGACGGGCTGGTGCGCGGCGCGCCCGTCGAGAACACCGGCAGTCCGATCATGGTGCCGGTCGGCGAGGGCGTGCTCGGCCACGTCTACAACGTGATCGGCGAGCCCCTCGACACGACGGCGGATCAGATCCACCCGAGTGACTGGTGGCCGATCCACCGCGACCCGCCGCCGTTCGAGGAGCTGGAGCCGAAGTCGGTGATGCTCGAGACCGGAATCAAGGTCATCGACCTACTCGAGCCGTACGTGCAGGGCGGCAAGATCGGGATGTTCGGCGGCGCGGGCGTCGGCAAGACCGTGATCATCCAGGAGATGATCCGCCGCCAGGCGGAGCAGTACGGCGGCGTCTCGGTGTTCGCGGGCGTCGGCGAGCGAACCCGGGAGGGCAACGACCTGTTCCTCGACATGACGGAGTCTGGCGTCATCGACAAGACCGCGCTCGTGTTCGGGCAGATGGACGAGCCGCCGGGCGTCCGCCTCCGCGTCGGGCTCGCGGCGCTCACGATGGCCGAGTACTTCCGCGACGTCGAGCGCAAGGACGTGCTCCTGTTCATCGACAACATCTTCCGCTTCACGCAGGCGGGCTCCGAGGTCTCGACGCTGCTCGGCCGGATGCCGAGCGCCGTCGGGTACCAGCCGACGCTCGCCGAGGAGATGGGCGAGCTCCAGGAGCGGATCACCTCGACGAAGGGTCGTTCGATCACCTCGCTGCAGGCGATCTACGTGCCGGCCGACGACATCACCGACCCGGCGCCGCACACGGCGTTCGCGCACCTGGACGCCACCACGGTGCTCTCGCGCGAGATCTCGGCGCTGGGGATCTACCCGGCCGTGGACCCGCTCGACTCGACCAGCCGGATCCTCGACGCCCGCTACGTCGGGCAGGAGCACTACGACGTGGCTCGGCGCGTGCAGGAGATCCTGCAGCGTAGCAAGGATCTGCAGGACATCATCGCGATCCTGGGCGTGGACGAGCTGTCCGAGGAGGACAAGGTCGTCGTCGCGCGGGCGCGGCGCATCCAGCGGTTCCTGTCGCAGCCGTTCTTCGTCGCGGAGCAGTTCACGGGGATCCCCGGCAAGTTCGTGCCGGTCGACGAGACGATCGCGTCGTTCAAGGCCATCACGGAGGGCGAGTACGACCACCTGCCCGAGCAGGCGTTCCTGTTGGTCGGTGGGATCGAGGAGGTCGCCGAGCAGGCGAAGCGGATGGAGGCCGCGGCCTAGGCGATGGCCGTCGACGTCCACGTCGTCACGCCGGAGCGCGAGGTCTGGACCGGCCAGGCGAACATGGTCATCGCCCGTGGCGTCGAGGGCGAGGTCGGCGTGCTCGGCGGGCACGTCCCGATGCTGATCCGATTGGCGATCGGCCCGCTGCGGATCCAGACGAACGGCGAGGAGGTCTTCTCCGTGGTGGACGGCGGGTTCCTGCACGTGACGACGACCGAGGGCGTGACGAGGGTGGACGTGTTGGCGCCCTCGGCGTCGCTCGCGTCCGAGATCGACGTCGAGCGCGAGCGACGCCGCGTGGCCGAGCTCGAGACCCGCATGGCGGAGAAGGACGACATCGAGGTGCAGACGGAGCTCGCGAAGGCGCTCGCGCGGGTCAACCTCCGCCGGTAGGCTCGGCGAGCGGGGCGGGGATCGGAAGGAGCGCATGGACCGACTGCTGGTCACCGGGGGGACGCGCCTGTCGGGCGCCGTCCGGATCTCGGGCGCGAAGAACTCGGCGCTGAAGCTGCAGGCGGCGGTCCTGCTCGCCGACGGACGGTCGCGGATCGAGAACGTCCCTCGGATCCAGGACTGCCTGACGATGGTCGAGGTGCTCGACCACCTCGGGGCGGCGACGTCGTGGGACGGCGGCGCGCTCACGATCGACACCACCGGCGTCCGGCCGATCGAGACGCCGTACGAGCTCGTGAGCCGGATGCGGGCATCCATCCTGGTCCTGGGCCCGCTGCTCGCGCGGTTCGGCCGGGCGCAGGTCGCGATGCCCGGCGGCTGCAACATCGGCTCTCGGAAGATCGACCTGCACCTGCGCGGCCTCGAGCGCATGGGCGCGCGCTTCGAGCAGGAGCACGGCGTCCTGGAGGCCCGCGCCGAGCGTCTGCACGGCGCCGTCGTGACCCTGGACTTCCCGAGCGTCGGCGCCACCGAGAACCTCCTGATGGCCGCGGTCGCCGCCCGCGGCACGACCACCATCGAGAACGGCGCGCGCGAGCCCGAGATCGCCGACCTCGCCGACATGCTCACGTCGATGGGCGCGCGGATCGACGGCGTCGGCACACCGACGATCCAGGTCGAGGGGGTCGACGCCTTCTCACCGGTCGAGCATCGCGTGATCCCCGACCGGGTCGAGGCCGGCACGTTCGCGATCGCGACCTGCGCCACGCTGGGCGACGTCGTCCTGCGGGACGCGCGGCCCGACCACATGGACCTGGTCCTGTCCAAGCTCGCGGACACCGGCGCGGACGTCACCACCGTCGAGGACGGTGTCGCGATCTCGATGCCCGAGCGCCCGCGGGCCGCGGACCTCGTGACGCTGCCGTACCCGGGGTTCCCCACGGACCTGCAGCCGCAGATGATGGCGATGCTCGCGGCCGCCGAGGGCACCAGCATCGTGACCGAGAACGTCTTCGAGAGCCGGTTCATGTTCGTGGACGAGCTCAACCGCATGGGTGCCGACATCCGCACCGAGGGCCACCACGCCGTCATCCGCGGCGTCGAGCGTCTGTCGGCGGCACCGGTGCGTGCGCTCGACATCCGCGCCGGCGCGGCGATGGTCATCGCGGCGCTCGCCGCGGACGGCGTGACACAGGTCGAGGACATGCACCACGTGGACCGCGGCTACGAGGACTTCGAGGCCAAGCTCACCGCGCTCGGCGCCGTTGTCCGCCGCGAGCGCGAGCTGTCCCCGGCCCTGTCGTGAGCCGGGGCCGTCGGGCCGGGCTCGTCGTCGGGTTCGCCTGCGTGTCCCTCGCGCTGACGCCGATGGCGCTCGCGCAGGACGAGCCCTCCAGGCGGGTGTTCGTGATCGACGTGCCGGGCGTGTCGTTCGAGGAGCTGCTCGGCGTGCCCGCGGTCCTGGACCTCGCACGGTCCGGCGGCGCGGCGCTGATGCGGGTCCAGCAGCCGGTCGAGCCGTTCGCCGCGTACTCGCAGGTCGATCCGGGCGACATGTCGGCGGTCGTCGAGTGGGAGATGGACCCCGGCGCGATGGGCGGGCTCGACGTCATCGGCGCGACGATCCGCGAGCGCATCGAGGGTGCGGACGTCGACGAGGTCCTCGTGATCGTCATGAGCCGGACGGGGTCGGCCGAGATGGCGGCCGCCGGGGACGAGCTCCATCCCATCGCGATCGCGCTCGGCGCGCCCGACCGGCTGTTCGCCGATCGGGGAGAGGTCGGGTCGCTGACCTCGGACACGACGCGCCGCACCGGGGTCGTGACCGACCTGGACGTCGCACCGACGGTCGGATCGTTCCTCGACGTCGAGCCGCCCGCCGAGGGCGCCGGCGAGCCGATCCGCGTCGTCGACGAGCCGGCGCCGTTCCAGCTGCGCGAGCGGTACCTGGCCCAGCGCCGGATGTACGTGCCGATCGGCACGGCGGCGACGATCTACGTCACGGTCGTCGGGCTCCTGGGGGCCGCGTTCGTGTGGCTGGGCCCCCGCGTGCCGGAGGCCCTCCGCCGGGCCGTCGGGTGGGCGTGCCTGTCGGCGGCGGCGATCGGCACGGGGCTCCTCGCGGTCGGGCATCTGCCGCAGTTGACGTACGCGGCCGCCGTGCCGTTCGTCGCGATCGTCACGGCGTTCGGGACGCTGGCGTTCTCGCCGCTCGAGCGCCGAGGCGCCGTCTGGGTCCCGGCGGGCATCGGGGCCGGCGTCCTGGGGTTCTTCGCGGCCGAGGCGCTGCTCGGCTGGGCTGCGATGCTCACACCGCTCCTCGGGGGCACGCACCTCGACGGTGGCCGCTTCTACGGCCTGCCGAACGTCGCGATCGGCCTGCTCGTGGGCGCGTCGCTGTGGTTCGCACAGCGCCTGCGGACGTGGGTCGGCGTCGCGCTCGTCGTCGTCGTCGCCCTCGGCGCGGGCCTGCCGTACGTAGGCTCGAACCTGGGGGCCGGCGTGACGCTGTTCGCCACGGCGGGTCTGTGGCTCGCCGTCCGCGAGCGCCACCGGCTCGGGCCGTGGAAGGGGGTCGCCGTCGTGGCGCTCGCGGTCCTCGGCGGGACGGCCGTCATCCTGCTCGCCCATCGCATCTCCCCGCTGCCGACGCACGTCACGCGGTTCGAGGAGACGGCGGGCGGACTGGCCGGCGCGTGGGAGACGTTCGTCGACCGGCTCGACATCGGGGTCGACCTGATCCGAGGGAACCCCGCGGCGCTCGTGCCCGTCGTGGGGCTCCTCGCGTCACTGGCCGTGGCGCTCCGCCCGCCCGCCGTGATCGCGGCCACGTTCCAGCGCTGGCCGGCGTGGCGCGACGCGATCGTCGTGTGCCTGCTCGCGGGCATCGTGGCCTACGTCGCGAACGACACGGGCGCGGCGGCGGCGGGGTTCGCCTTCGGGCTGGGCCTCGGCGGGATGCTGGGCGTGTCGCTGCTCGCCGGACCAGGGAAGATGGTGGGACCGTGAGCACCGGACCGATCCCGCCCCGTCCCGACGCTCTGCACCCGATGCCGGCGCCGCCCGTCCCGCCCGAGATGCCCGCGCGCGGGCTCGCCGCCCGGCCGAAGGCCACGTGGTCGTGGTGGGAGGCCGTCCTGGTGTACCTCGGCGCGTTCTTCGTCGCGGGGATCGCCGCCCTCCCGGTCATCGAGGTCGTCGGCGATGACGACCTCGGCTCGATCGTCGCCACGGTCGCGGCCGCGCTCGTGATCCTCGGCATCGTGGTGTTCTGGCTGCGCCGCCAGCACCCGCGGTGGCTCGACGTGATCGGCCTGCCCCGCCGCTGGTTCCCCGATGTGCGCGCCGGCGCGGTCTTCGGGATCGGGCTGTACGTGGTCGTCGTGTTCATCGTCGGGGCGCTGCTCGTCCTGCTGTTCCAGGCGATCTCGGGGGAGGCGGTGGACGCGCCCGAGCAGGTCTCGACGGACCTGCCGCCCATCGGTGTCGTGACGACGATCGTCTACGCGGTCGTCCTGGCGCCGATCGGCGAGGAGCTGTTCTTCCGAGGCGTGCTGTTCCGGTCGATCCGCGACCACCGTGGGTTCTGGGCGGGCGCGCTGGGATCGTCGGTCGCGTTCGGGTTGATCCACTACATCCCGGGTCCGGTGCTCGACAGCCTGCTGCTGATGACCGTGATGGTGTTCACCGGTCTGGGCATGTCGTACATCTACGAGCGGCGCGGCTCGATCGTCGCGCCCATCGCAGCGCACATGGCGTTCAACGCGATCGGGCTCATCCTGATCTACGGGCTCGGGTGAGCCGGAGGAGGAGGGGTGGCGGTCTTCCCCAGCGACGAGTGGCTCCGGATCTACCGGGAGCGGATCAACGACTCGCCCGAGTACCGCGACGCGGCGGCCGACTGGGAGGGCGATATTGCGTTCGTCTTCGAGGCCGAGCCGAACAAGGGCGTTCCCGACGAGCTGTGGGCGTGGATGGACCTGTGGCACGGCGAGTGCCGCGACGCCCACATGGTGAGGCCCGACGGCGAGGTCACCGCGCCGTACGTGATCCGCGCTCCGTACACCCGCTGGAAGGACGTCCTGCGGGGGGACCTCGACCCCGTGAAGGGGATGATGCAGGGCAAGCTCAAGCTCCAGGGCGACCTGCCGACGATCATCCGCTACGTCCGCGCGGCGAACGAGCTCGTGCACCTGACGATGAGCGTGCCCACCGAGTTCCTCGACGAGGCACGCACGCTAGGCTGAGCGGCCGGTAGTCCGGAGGGGCGCGTGCGGGCGGTCGTGTACGAGGAGGTCGGCAGGGTCGCGGTCGCCGACGTTCCCGATCCCGTGGTGACCGAGCCCGACGACGCGGTGATCCGCGTGACGACCTCGGCGATCTGCGGCTCGGACCTGCACTTCTTCCACGGCAAGGCGCCGCTCGACCGAGGCGAGGGGATCGGCCACGAGGCGGTCGGCGTCGTCGAGCGCGTCGGCCCGGCCGTCGAGCGCATCCGCCCCGGCGATCGCGCAGTGGTCTCCTTCGTGATCGCCTGCGGGGCGTGCTGGTTCTGCACGGCCGGCCAGACGCAGCTCTGCGAGGACTTCCGCAACCTCGGCGCGGGGATCCTGGGTGGCGACCTCGGCGGCGCGCAGGCCGAGCTCCTGCGCGTGCCGCACGCGGACACGAACCTGCTCGCGCTGCCGGAGACGCTCGACGACGAGCGCGCGCTGTTCCTGGGAGACATCCTCACGACCGGCGTGTACGGCGCCGAGGTCGCGGACGTCCGGCCCGGCGACACCGTGGCCGTGGTCGGCGCGGGCCCGGTCGGGTTCTTCGCGATCCAGGCAGCGCTCGCGCGGGGCGCGAGCCTGGTCCTCGCGCTCGACACGGTGCCCGACCGGCTGGCGCTGGCCGAGCGGGTCGGAGCGGAGCCGATCGACGTCGGCGCCCAGCATCCGCAGATGGCGGTGGCCGAGCGGACCGGCGACCGAGGCGCCGACGTCGTGATCGAGGCCGTGGGTCATCCGTCCGCCTTCGAGACGGCGATCGACGTGGTCCGCCGCGGCGGCCGGGTCGCGGTCGTCGGGATGTACACGAGCGAGTCGATCGAGCTGCCGATCGGCATCTGGTGGGCCCGAGCGCTCGACGTCCGCTTCGCCGGTGTGTGTCCGGTGCACGCGTGGTGGGGGGTTGCGCTCCGCGACGTGGAGGACCGACGGATCGACCCGCTCCCGATCGTGTCGCACCGCCTGCCGCTCGAGGATGCGCCGCTCGGGTACGAGCTGTTCGCCGCTCGCCGGGCGACGAAGGTGCTCCTCCTGCCGTGACCGCCGCGCGGGTGGCGTACGCCGACGCGGAGCCGAACGGGCTCGCCGCGATGGTGGGCGGCCTGATCGAGGCGAACCTGGCGCAGCATCCGGCCCGCGAGCGTCTGCTTCGGCGCGCGGTGATCGACCTGGTCGCGCTCGACGCCGACGTCGCCGTGAGCCTCGCGATCGATCGGCACGACGTGCGCGTCGCGAACGGGCTCGCCGACGGCCGCGCCGACGTGCGGGTGACCACGGACTCCCTGTCGCTCGTCGAGCTGGCCGGCGCGCCACTGCGTTTCGGGTTCCCCGACGTGTTCCATCCGGAGGGGCGCCTCCTCGTGCGCAAGGTCCTCGGGCGCGAGATCCGCATCGAGGGACTGGCTCGGCATCCGCTGCGCCTCTCGCGGATCACGCGATTGCTCTCGGTAACGTGAATCCTCGGGTTGCCGCCGCCCCGCCCCGGGATACCATGGCGTTGCCGAGGCCGCGGCCGGACCACCGCCCTCCCGCCGTGACGTCGTTGCGCGAGCGCGACGCTAGGCTGTCCGCCGTGGAGCTGGTCGAGCGGATCGTCGCGGGCGATCGCCGGGCGGTCGCGCGCGCGATCTCGATGGTCGAGGACGGCGCCGAGGGCCTGCCCGAGCTCTCGGCCGAGCTGTTCCCGAGCACCGGGCGCGCGCGCACGATCGGGCTCACCGGCGCGCCCGGCGTCGGCAAGTCCACGCTCGCCGGCGAGCTGGTCCGGGTCGCGCGCTCGCGAGGGCTTTCGGCGGCGGTGCTGGCGATCGACCCGACCTCGCCGTTCACGGGCGGCGCGCTCCTCGGCGACCGCGTCCGGATGCAGGACCACGCGACCGACCCCGGCGTGTTCATCCGCTCGATGGCCACGCGCGGTCACCTCGGCGGCATGGCGCTCGCCGCGCCCGAGGCCGTGCGCATCCTGGACGCGTCCGGCAAGGACGTCGTGATCGTCGAGACCGTCGGTGTCGGGCAAGCCGAGGTGGACGTCGCGGCGGCCACCGACACGACGCTCGTCGTCGTCGCGCCCGGGTGGGGAGACGCGGTGCAGGTTGCGAAGGCCGGCATCCTCGAGATCGCCGACGTGTTCGTCGTGAACAAGGCCGACCGCGAGGGCGCGGGGGCGGCGGTCCGCGACCTCCAGCAGATGCTGCGGCTCGGCCAGGAGCTCGTGTGGACGCCGCCCGTCCTGGAGACCGGAGCGGCGGACGGCACGGGCGTCGCGGAACTCTGGGAAGCTATCGAGGACCACCGCGCGCACCTGGAGGCGACGGGTCTGCTCGCCGACGGCCGCCGAGCGCGGCTCCTGCGCGAGGTCGAGGGCCTGACCGTCGAGGGCCTGCGCGGGCGCGTGCGAGCGATGCTCGAGGACGACGCCGACCTCGCCGACGCCCTCGTCGAGCGCCGGACCGATCCGTACCGCGCCGCTTCGCTGCTCATAGAGCGGGCGGCCGCGAGGTAGGGGGGAACACGGTGGAGGAACGTGACGCGCGGACGCTCTCGGGGCTGCCGCTGCCCGTCGTGGTCGGCCCCGACGACCTCGAGGGCTTCGACCCCGAGACCAAGCTCGGCCGCCCCGGGGCCTATCCATTCACCCGCGGCGTCTACCCGACGATGTACCGCGGCCGCCGGTGGACGATGCGGCAGTTCGCCGGCTTCGGCTCGGCCGCCGAGACCAACGCGCGGTACCGGTTCCTGCTCGAACAGGGACAGGGCGGTCTGTCGGTGGCGTTCGACATGCCCACGCTCATGGGCCGCGACTCGGACGACCCCCGGTCCGAGGGCGAGGTCGGCCGGTGCGGCGTGGCGACCGACACGCTCGAGGACTTCCAGACGCTCTTCGACGGCATCCCGCTCGGCGACATCACGACGTCGATGACGATCAGCGGGCCTGCGGTGATCGTGTTCGCGTTCTTCCTCGCGGCGGCGGAGCGCCAGGGCGTGCCCTGGGAACGGCTCGACGGCACGCTGCAAACGGACATCCTCAAGGAGTACATCGCGCAGAAGGAGTGGTTGTTCCCACCGCGGCCGCACCTCCGGTTGATCGGCGACCTGATGGAGTTCTGCGCCGAGCACGTGCCGAAGTTCCACCCCGTCAGCGTGAGCGGCTACCACATCCGCGAGGCCGGCGCGACGGCCGTGCAGGAGCTCGCGTTCACGCTCGCCGACGGGTTCGCGTACGTCGAGCTCGGGTTGCAGCGCGGCCTCGACGTCGACCGCTTCGCGCCGGGGCTGTCGTTCTTCTTCAACGCACACATCGACTTCTTCGAGGAGATCGCGAAGTACCGTGCCGCACGACGCATCTGGGCGCGATGGCTGCGCGACCGTTACGGCGCGAGGGACGAGGCATCGATGCGGCTGCGGTTCCACACGCAGACCGCGGGGGTGTCGCTCACGGCGCAGCAGCCGATGAACAACGTCGTGCGCACGACCGTCGAGGCGCTCGCCGCGGTGCTGGGCGGCACGCAGTCGCTGCACACGAACGCGCTCGACGAGGTCCTGGCGCTGCCGACCGAGGAGGCCGCGAAGCTCGCGCTGCGGACGCAGCAGATCATCGCCCACGAGACCGGCGTGGCGGACGTGATCGACCCGCTCGGCGGCTCGTACTTCGTCGAGAGCCTCACCGACCGGATCGAGACCCTGGCCGAGGAGGAGTTCGCGCGCATCGAGGCGTGGGGGAACGGCTCGATGCTCGAGGGCGTCCTGGCCGGCATCGAGCGGGGTGAGCTCCAGCAGGCGATCGCCGAGTCGGCCTGGCGAGAGCAGGAGCGCTACGCCTCGGGGGACCTGGCGAAGGTCGGCGTCACCACGCTCGTCGAGGAGGACGAGCCGCCGATCGACGTTCTCGTGATCCCGCCGGAGGTCGAGGCCGAGCAGGTCGCGCGCGTCCGGGAGGCGCGCGGGCGACGCGACGCCGCCGCTGCCGGGCGCGCGATCGAGGACCTCCTCGAGGCCGCGGCATCGGACCGGAACGCGGTCCCGCCGCTCGTCGCATGCGCACGCGCCGGCTGCACCGAGGGCGAGATCGTGGAGGCGCTGCGGGGGGTGTTCGGCACCTATACCGAGACCCCTCGCTTCTGACCCGTCATCGGTCGCCTTGACGCATCGTCCGAACGCTCGTAGGCTCGTCGTGGCGGTCTGCGGGTCGTTGCAATAGCGATGGATTGCATCCTCCGCCGCCGAGTCGGGGGGCCCGGGACCGAGGAGAGGAACGCGATGCACATCCCCGATGGGTTCATCAACGCAGGCACGTCGCTCGCCGCCGGCGTGGCCTCGGCCGGGGGCGTCGGCGTCTGCCTCAAGAGGGCCGCGGCCACGATGGAGGAGAAGCAGGCGCCGCTCGCGGGGCTCGTCGCGGCGTTCGTGTTCGCGGCCCAGATGCTGAACTTCCCGGTGGCCCTGGGGACGAGCGGGCACCTGCTCGGCGGCGTGCTCGCGACGGTGCTCGTCGGTCCGTGGGCCGGCGCGATCTGCATCGCGCTGGTCCTGTTCGTGCAGGCGCTGTTCTTCGCCGACGGCGGGCTATCGGCGCTCGGACTGAACGTGCTGAACATGGCGCTGATCGGCGGGCTCGGCGGCTTCGTCGTCTTCCGCGGGATCCGCGGCGTGCTGCCGAGGACCCGCTCGATGGTCGTGGCCGCGTCCGCCGTCGCGGCGGGCGTGTCCGTCGTCCTGGCCTCGATCGGGTTCTTCGTCGAGTACGCGATCGGCGGCGTCGGCGACGTGTCGCTCGGCGCGATGTTCGCGGCGACGGTCGGCGTCCACGTGCTGATCGGGATCGGCGAGGCCGTCATCACGGGGCTCACCGTGAGCGCGGTGCTCGCGGTGCGCCCGGACCTGGTGTACGGCGCGCGCGATCTGCTCCCGCGGCTCGAGATCCGGCCCAGCGAGCCCGTGGGGAGGAACTGATCCCCGTGGACCGCAAGACCCTGCTGCTGTTCATCGCCGGGGGCCTGATCGTGGCCCTCGGCCTGGCCTTCTTCGTGAGCCCGCTCGCGAGCAGCTCGCCCGACGGGCTCGAGCGCGTCGCGATCGACCAGGGGTTCGCGGGCACCGCCGACGAGCACGCCGCCGCCGACGGACCGCTCGCGGATTACGGGGTGAAGGGCGTCGAGGACGAGGGGCTGTCCACGGGGATCGCCGGCGTGATCGGCGTCGCCGTGACCTTCGGCCTCGGGATGATCCTGTTCGGGCTCCTCCGCGCGGCGCGGGCGCGCCGGACGGAGCCGGCGTCCGACGCATGAGCGGTCCACACTCCCACGCGCTGTACGTCCACGGACACACGTGGCTCCATGGGCTGGCGCCGCAGGCCAAGCTGACCGCACAGTTCCTGTTCGTCATCGCGGTGGTCGCGACGCCGCGCGAGGCCGTCTGGGCCTTCGGCCTGTACGCGCTCATGGTCCTCGGCCTGATCGTCGCGGCTCGATTGCCGGCGCCATTCGTGGCGAAGCGACTCGTGCTGGAGGTCCCGTTCATCCTGTTCGCGCTCCTGCTGCCGTTCGTCGGTGGCGGGGAGCGCGTCGAGGTCCTCGGACTCTCGCTCTCCGCCGAGGGTATGTGGGGCGCCTGGAACATCGTCGCGAAGGCCACGCTCGGCCTGTCGATCAGCATCGTCGTCGCCGCCACCACGACGATGCCCGAGTTCCTCCGTGGCTTCGAGGCCCTCCACATGCCGAGGGCGTTCACCTCGACCCTGTCGTTCATGATCAGGTACACGGACGTGATCGCCGACGAGATGCGGCGCATGAAGGTCGCTCGTCAGTCGCGCGGGTACGACCCCCGCTGGCTGTGGCAGGTCCGCGCGATCGGCTCCGCCGCCGGCGCGCTGTTCATCCGCTCGTACGAGCGCGGCGAGCGCGTGTACCTGTCGATGCTCTCGCGGGGCTACGCGGGGGCGATCCCCAGGGTCGACGAGGCGTCCGCGTCCGCGGGGGTCTGGGCGATCTCACTCGCGCTGCCCGCCGCCGCGGCCGCGATCGCGGTCCTCGCGTGGACGGTGACCCGATGAGCGACCCGGCGCTCCAGGTCCGCGAGCTGGCGTTCGCCTATCCGGACGGCAGCCAGGCGCTGTTCGGCGTGGACCTCACGGTCCAGCGCGGCGAGCGCGTGGCGTTGCTCGGACCGAACGGCGCCGGCAAGACCACGCTCGTGATGCACCTGAACGGGATCCACGCCGCGCAGCACGGCTCGGTGGACGTCGGCGGCCTGCCGGTGACGAGGGAGCACCTGCGAGAGATCCGTCGCCGCGTCGGCATCGTGTTCCAGGACCCCGACGACCAGCTGTTCATGCCCACGGTGCGCGAGGACGTCGCGTTCGGTCCGGCGAACCTCGGGCTTCGGGGCGACGAGCTCGACGCGCGCGTCCACGTTGCCCTCGAGGCGGTCGGCATGGCGGAGTTCGGCGACCGGGCGCCGCACCACCTGTCGTTCGGGCAGCGCCGCCGGGTCGCGGTCGCCACGGTCCTCGCGATGGAGCCCGAGATCCTCGTGCTCGACGAGCCCAGCTCGAACCTGGATCCCGCCGGTCGCCGCGAGCTGGCCGACATCCTACGCAGCCTGCGCATCACGATGCTCATGGTCACGCACGACCTGCCGTACGCCTTGGAGCTGTGCCCGCGGGCGGTGGTGATGAACCGCGGGACGATCGTCGCCGACGGTCCGACGGTGCAGATCCTCTCCGACGAGCCGTTGATGTCCGCGAACCGCCTGGAGCTCCCGTACGGCTTCTTCCCCGAGCTGGCGGCTCCGACCGAGAGCCGGACCGCGACGGCCTGAGGCGTCGAGACGGGCTCAGCCGGCCGCGACCTCGCGACGGCACACCGCGCACAGGCCGCTGATCGCGAAGTGCGTCAGGTCCGGGAGGAACCCGTGGTGCTGCTCGATGAGCTGCTGGAGCGCCGCCGCCTCCTCGAGCGACAGGTCGTCCTCCGCGCCGCAACGCGAGCACGCGAGGTGGACGTGACCCGAGTCCTCGGTGCGGTGGTACTCGGCGCCGCCCTCGAGGTGCGCGTGGGCGAGGACCCCGGCCTCCTCCAGGAGCGCGAGCGTCCGGTAGATCGTCGAGGCGTTCACGCCAGGCATGTCTGCCTGCACCCGGCGCGCGAGGGCGGTGGGGGAGATGTGGCCCTGCGTCTTCATGATCTCGGCGACGATCGCCCGGCGTTGGGGCGTCATCCGCAGACCCCGTTGCCGGAGGAGATCGACGACGTCCTCGACCATCCGATCGCTCACGCTCGCGATTGTAGCAGTCCATTGCACCTGCAACCCCAATGCGAGAAGGTCAACCGGGCACCGGCAGGCCCAGCGCCCGGGCGGCCCACGGCAGCGCCGTGCGGGCCTGGCGGAGCTGCCTCGGCCGGACGTGGGGCGCCGTGGGGATCGGCGGCCTGGCCGCGTGGGCGGCCAGGAAGCCCGCGCAGCATGCCGCCAGCCGGTCGACGCCGTTCGCGACGTGGAGCACGTCCTCGGGCGGTGGACCGCCTTCGGCGTGCAGGCTCGGGAGCCAGAAGGCGACGTCCACCAGGGGGTTCCCGACCGAGGTCCAGTTCCAGTCCACGAGGACCGCGGTCCCGTCGGGGCGGAAGCAGACGTTGTCGCTCCGCACGTCGAAATGCAGGAGGGCCTCACCCTCGAGCGGCGCCGCGAGCGTGGCCTCACGCAGGACCGGGAGCGCGCGCTCGAGCCACTCCGCCGAGCACAGGCCGAGCGCCAGCAACGGCCCCACGTCCCGCTCGACCTCGTCCCAGCCCTCGCGGAGCTCGAGCCGCGGATCGGCGGCACTCGGCGTGTCGTCCGGGACGGGCCAGTCGTGGACGAGGTCGAGCGCGGAGAGGACGGCCCGCACGCGGTCGCGCGTCCACGGCGGCGGCCACTCGGCCCACGACAGGTCCTCGAGCGCGAGCGCCGGACGCTCGCCGTCGTCGTACCAGCCGACGTAGCCGGGCATGAACGGCGCGCCGCGCATGATCGCGTAGTACCGATGCTCCTCACGCAGCCAGCTCGCGGTGAGGTCGTCGGTCGCCACCTTCACGAACGCGCGGTTCCCGTCCTCGAGCGTGACCACCCACCGTCGGGCGGGCGTGTGGCCGCCGCTCGTGACGGGGCCCCAGGCCACCGGCGCGCTGCGGAGCCGCTTCAACGCGCGACGGACGGTGGCCGTCTCCTGCGGAGTGGGCTCCACGGTCCGCCCAGGGTACCGGCCGGCTCGTCCACCGTTCCGCCGGTCTGGAAAGATAGGCGCCGTGCAGAAGGCGTACGTTCGGACCCAGACGCAGGGCGCGGTGGCGACGATCCGGCTGGACCGTCCGCCGGCGAACGCGCTCGGTCGGGCGGTCTCGCTGGAGCTGCAGGAGGCGGCGCGTCGCGTGGCTGAGGACCCGGAGGTCCGCGCCGTGGTGCTGTGGGGCGGCGAGCGGATCTTCGCCGCCGGCGCGGACATCAAGGCCATGGCCGAGTGGGGACCGGCCGAGGTCGACCCGGACGTCTCGGCGCTCGAGCAGGCCTGCCGCGACCTGGAGGCGATCCCGAAGCCCGTGCTCGCCGCGGTCAACGGCTACGCGCTCGGCGGCGGATGCGAGCTGGCGCTCGCCTGCGACTTCCGCATCGTGGCGGATGATGCGACCCTCGGCCTGCCCGAGATCCGCCTGGGCGTCATCCCGGGCGCCGGGGGGACCCAGCGCCTGCCTCGGCTGGTGGGGCTCGCGCGCGCCCGCGAGATGATCCTCACCGGCCGCCACGTCCGCGCGGAGGAGGCGCTCGCGATCGGGCTCGCCGACCGCGTGGTCGTGGGCGATCGCGTGTATGACACCGCGCTCGAGGAGGCCGCCCGGTGGGCCACCGGGCCGACGCTCGCCCTCGGCGCCGCGAAGGCCGCGCTCAACGCCGCGGCCGGGCTCGACCGCGCGAGCGGCCTGCGCGTCGAGCACGACGTCTTCGTCCGGCTCTTCGGCACGCACGACCAGCGCGAGGGGATGCGGGCGTTCATCGAGAAGCGCGAACCGGGGTTCGAGGGGAGGTAGGGACGTGAAGGTCAGGCTGGCGACCCCGGACGACGTGCCGTCGCTCGTGGCGCTGTTCCACGAGCTCGACCGCATGCAGGCCGACTGGCGCGTGTTCACCCCTCGGCCCGGCTTCTACGACGAGGTGGGGGAGAAGTACGAGGAGGCGATCCGCACGCCCGACGCGGTGGTCCTGGTCGCCGAGGATGACGAGGGGGAGGTCGTCGGGATGGCGTTCGGCGAGGCGCACACGCCGTCTCGGTTCTCCGACGCGCGCGCGTTCGAGATCTCGGGCGTCGTGGTCCGAGCCGGGTACCGAGGCCGAGGCGTGGGGCACGAGCTCGTGCGCGAGGCGGGCAGGTTCGCGCGCGACCGGGGGATCGAGTGGATCGAGCTCAAGACGTTCGCCCCGAACCAGGGCGCGATGGCGTTCTGGGAGGGCCTCGGGTTCACCCCGCGCGTCGTCCAGCTGACCTCCCCGACCGACGCCCTGCTCGAGCACCTCGAGGAGGCATAGGTTCTGGTGCCCTGGATCCGCCCGGAACCTATGCACTCCCGCGTTCTCGTTCCGCCGGGGAACGAACCGCTGAATCCGATGGTTCGAATAGGAGATGACTCCGCCGCGATGGGCGGAGCGATCGAACCAAGGAGTGAAGCATGGCTTCGGAGTCCATGTACCGCGGTGCACGTGTCCGCGAGCTCCCACGCGCGAACCGAACGTACGGCGCCGGCAGGGTCTGCGCGGCCGAGGGCTGCTCGACGAAGCTCTCGATGTACAACAAATGGAAGTTCTGTTGGCAGCACGAGCCCGTCCACACCTACGTCGCCCGCGGCAAGCGCCGCAGCCGCAAGGAGATGCAGGCCGCGTGAGCGCCTGAGCCCCCCTCAGCTCACACTGGCCGACCCGGAAGCCCTCCCCTCGACGGGAGGGCTTCCGGCTTACGACGAAGGGCCGCGTCAAGCGCGCTCGGCGTGGGGCCGACAACTCATGCAGACCGCTCCCCCCGATCAGCGGTCGACGCACATGCCGAACGACCTCGACGGTCTGCCCGAGATGCTCGAGGCGGAATGCCCCTTCTGCGAGCGAACGGTGCTCGTGTACGAGGATCCGGCCCGGTGCCCGCTGTGCGCCTGCCCGCTCGAGGAGATGCGCATGCGGCCGTACGTCTGGCCGGACGAGGAGCCCTCGACCTCCTAGCCGTCCGGCCCGTCCGAGGTGCCGAGCACCCGGTTCACGATCGCTCGGGCCTCCTGCAGGCGTTCGCGGTCGACGTACAGACGGACCCCGTGCTCCCAGACGCTGCTGATGAACCCCGGCTCCTTGTACCACCAGACGATCTCGGCCCGCTCCAGCTCCGCGGCGATGGCGTTCGCATGCTCGCGTGTGAACTGGCCGAGGTGGACCGTACGGATCCTCGACGGCCGGCTCACGGGACGAGCACCGCCTCGCGCCACCCCCGGACCGAGCTCACGAGCGCGATCGCCTCGGCCGAGCGGAGGGCGTCGACCGGGACCGATCGCTCTTCCAAGTGCCCCTCCCGTACGAGCACCTCTCGGTAGGTCCCGCCCAGGAGGCCGGCGTCGCGGGGCGGTGTCACCCAGCGACCGCCGACACGCACGGCGAGGTTCGCGATCGTCGTCTCGGTGGCCTCGCCGCGGGTGTTCACCAGCACCACGTCGTCCGCGTCGGGGCGCCGCGCACGCCGCCGGTCGTAGGGCTCGCGCCGGGTCGTCTTGTGGAAGAGCCAGACGTCGTTCGGGTCGACCGGCTCATGGTCGAGCGCGATCCGGACCGGGCCGGTGGCGCGCGGCCCGAGCGGGGTCGCCTCCGCCGCGAGCGTCCCGTCCCGCTCGAGCTGCAGCCGGACACGGGCGTCCGCCTCGGCCAGGTCGGCGACCGCCTTCTCGAGCGCGGCGGTGGCCGACCCCCGGTCGAAGCGGAAGCCCAGATACGCCGCCGAGTCGCGGATCCGGGCGAGGTGCTCGGGCAGGTGCGAGAACCCGTCGGCCGCGCTCCACCGCAACGTCTCGAACAGGGCGAACGCGGGGCGCACGGTCGTGAGCACCCTGGCCTTCGCGAGGGCCTCACGCCACTCGTTCTCGGCGTCCGAGTCGTACGTGATGCCGCCGCCCACGCCGTACTCGGCCAGCCCGGACGGGCCGTGCACGACGGCCGTGCGGATCGCCACGTTGAAGGTGGCCCTCGGGTCGCCGGACCCGGGGGGCGCCAGGTATCCGATCGCGCCGCAGTAGACGCCCCGCGGCGAGTCCTCGAGGTCGGCGATCAGGCGCATCGTTGCGACCTTCGGCGCGCCCGTGACCGAGCCGCTCGGGAACATGGCCCGGAGGACCTCCGTGATGCCGGCGTCCGGCCGGACCTCGGCCTCGATCGTCGAGGTGAGCTGCCACACCGTCTCGTAGCGCTCCGCGTGGAACAGCTCGTCCCAGGCGACGCCGCCCGGGATCGAGATCCGGCCGAGGTCGTTGCGGAGCAGATCCACGATCATCGCGTTCTCGGCGCGGTCCTTCGCCGAGCCGACGAGCCGGCGTCGGACCTCCTCGTCCTCCCGGAGCCAGCGGCCGCGCGGGGCGGTGCCCTTCATCGGGCGCGTGGTGACGCGGCCGTGGACCAGTCGGAGGAACAGCTCGGGCGAGGCCGAGACGACGTGGAAGCGCCCGGCCTGCAGGTAGGCGGCGTACCCGCCCCGCTGCCCGAGCGCGAGGTCACGGTAGAGCCCACGGGGATCGCCGGCGACGGTCGCCCGCAGCCGGAACGTGTGGTTCACCTGATACGTGTCGCCGGCGGCGATCGCCTCGCGGATCCGGGCGATCGCGGCGTCGTACACGGGCCGCTCGACCGAGGGGCGCCACGGGCTCGGGGTCGGCGCCGGGACCGAGACCGGTGGCTCGAGCGGCGGGACGTCGCGGCGCCCGGCGAACAGCGCGAACCAGGCGAGCGGGAGCTCGGCGAAGGGGTCCCCTGGCTGGCGCGCCCGGACCCGCAGATCGGGGTTCAGGCCCGGCGCGGCCTCGTATGCGAGGAAGCCCGCGGCCCACAGCCCGCGGGCGGCGGCCGCCTCCGCGGCCTCGAGCACGCCGGGCACCTCGTCGGGGCGTCGCGCTTCGAGCACGCCGACGGGGTCGTCGAGCTCGAAGGAGCGCTCGGCCCCCGGCGTCAGGTCGTCGAACCGCGCGACGGTCACCGAGCCAGCCTCGCGCGGCGGGCTGGAACCGTCCAGCCCCGCGACCTCAGCCGGCGCCCCTGCGCCGCTCGATCTCCTCGATCAGCTGCGGGACGAGGGCGAGGGCGTCCCCGACGACGCCGAGGTCGGCCAGCCCGAAGATCGGTGCCTGCGGGTCCTTGTTGATCGCCACGATGCGACGTGAGCCCTTCATCCCGACGACGTGCTGCGTCGCGCCGCTGATGCCGACGGCCAGGTACACCTCCGGCTTCACCGTCTTACCGGTCTGCCCCACCTGCTGGTTGTACGGCACCCATCCGGCGTCGACGACCGCCCGCGTCGCGCCCACGGCGGCCCCGCCGATCGTCTCGGCGAGCCGGTGGAGCAGGGCGAAGTTCGAGGGGTCCTGGAGCCCTCGGCCTCCCGAGATCACCACGCGCGCCTCCTCGAGCTTCGGGCCGCTCGCCGCCTCCTCGTGCCGTTCGACCCGGCGTGGCGAGCGGAGCTCCTCGGGGACCTGGACGTCCACCGGGACGACCGTGGCGGTCCCCCCGGCCGGCTCGGCCACGAACGACTTCGGCCGCACGAGCACGAGCTTCGGGTCCGGGCCCTCGAGCGCGACCTCCACGACCTGCGTGTCCCCGTAGATCTGCGTGACGGCCCGGTCGAGCGACGGCACGTCGGTGGCGTTGCTCATCAGGGTCGAGCCGGTGATCGCCTGAACCCGACCCGCGACGTCGCGGCCCTCGTGCGAGGTGGGGAACCAGATCATGGCCGGCGCGTGCCGAGCGGCCAGCTCGCCGAGCGCGTGGGCGGCGGCCCGGCCCACGACCTCCCCGTAGACCTCCTCGTCGCTCGCGTACACGGTCGACGCGCCGTGGACGCCGAGCGCCCCGGCGGCCGCGGTCGCGCCGGGCCCGAGCGCGACGGCCGCGACCTCGTCGGCGAGCGTCCTCGCCCTCGTCAAGAGCTCGAGCGCCGAGCCCGCGGGGCCCTCGGGCCCGACCTCCGCGTACACCCAGATCGTCGCCACGTCAGATCACCTTCGCCTCGGCCAGGAATTCCACGATGCGGGCCGCCGCCCCGTCGGCCTCGACGACCTCGCCGGGCCCCTTCACGGGCGCGGGGGAGACCGACAGCACGCGCTGGGAGGGGGCCACGTCGTCGGGGGACAGGCCGAGATCGCCGAGCGCGAGCTGTTCGACGGGCTTGGTCTTCGAGGCCATGATCCCCTTCAGGGTGGCGTAGCGGGGTTCGGCGGCGCTCCCCGTCAGGCTCACGAGCGCCGGCAGCTGACCCTCGAGCACGTCGTAGCCGAGGTCGGTCTGGCGCTCGATCCGAACGCCGCCGCCCTGCACCTCGATCCCGCGCGCGAACGTCAGCGCGGGAACGCCCAGGAGCTCGGCGACGGTCATCGGCAGCGTGCCGGTGTAACCGTCGGTGGACTCGACGCCGGTGAGGACCAGGTCGAACGGCCGGCTCCTGATCGTGGCCGCGAGCACGCGTGCCGTGGCGAGCGCATCCGCGCCCCGCAGCGCGGGGTCGGAAACCAGGACGCCCCGATGGGCGCCCATCGACAGCCCCTTTCGGACCGCTCCCAAGGCGATCTCGGGTCCCATCGACACGAGCGTGACCTCGCCACCATGGGCCTCGACGGCCTGGAGCCCGGCCTCGACGGCGTACTCGTCGCCGGGGTCGAGCGTGCCGTCGGTGCCTTCGCGCTGCACCAGGAGGTCCTCCCCGATCTTCGGCGTGCCCGCGGGATCGGGCACGTACTTCACGAGCACCACGACGTCCATGCGCACCGCCCTCACAGCTCGGGACCGGGGAAGGATACCCGGGCGCGCCGCCGGCCTTCGTCCCCCTCGAGCGCGTAGCATCGGACGGCGATGGGACGCAAGGGCTCGGTGCTCGTGGCGTTGTCGGGAGGCGTGGACTCCTCGGTCGCGGCGTGCCTGCTCCTCGAGCAGGGGTACGAGGTCGTGGGCTCCCACATGCGCCTGGTCCATCTGGACGGGGTCGAGCACGGGTGCTGCGGGCCGTCCGCCCGGGCCGACGCCGAGGCGGTGGCGCGGATCGCCGGGTTCCCCTTCGAGATCGCGGACATGACCCTCGAGTTCGACGAGCACGTGATCGGCGACTTCGTGGCCGAGCACGAGGCCGGCCGCACGCCGAACCCGTGCGCGCGCTGCAACGGGCAGATCAAGTTCGGCGCGTTCCTGCGCCGAGCCGACGAGCTCGGGATCGACTTCGTCGCGACGGGCCACTACGTGCGGACGGAACGCGACGCCGACGGCCGATGGCGGCTACTCCGCGGCGCGGATCGCTCGAAGGACCAGTCCTACATGCTCCACATGCTCGGGCAGCGCGAGCTGGCCCGCTCGCTCTTCCCCGTCGGCCGCATGACGAAGGCCGAGACCCGGGAGCGGGCCGATCGCCTCGGCCTGCCCGTCGCGCGCAAGCCCGACTCGCAGGAGCTCTGCTTCGCGCCGAGCGGCGACGCCGGCGCGTTCCTGCGCTCGGTCGCCCCGCACCTGGTGCGCGAGGGCGAGGTCGTCGACCCCGAGGGCCGCGTGCTCGCGCACCACGCGGGCGCCGCGGCGTTCACCGTGGGACAGCGCCGGGGGCTCGGCGTCTCGGGGCCGGAGCCCGCCTACGTCCTCGAGGTCGACGGGGCGGCGAACCGCGTCGTCGTCGGGCCGGGTGAGCTCCTGCTGCGCCGCGGGCTGCTCGCGGACCGCGTCACGTGGGTCGCCGGCCGCCCGCCTGTCGAGGACGGCCCGTTCGAGGCCGAGGTGCGGATCCGGTACCGCGGCGAGGACGTGCCGAGCGTGCTGGAGACCCGGACCGACGGCCTGCGCGTCGAGTTCCGCACGCCGCAGCGCGGCGTGGCGCCGGGGCAGAGCGTCGTCGTGTCCCGCGGCGACGAGGTCCTGGGCGGCGGCCGGATCGCCGGGTCGCTGCGCTGACGCGCGTGCGCGCCCGGCCGCGTGGCGTCCCTGCGGCTCGCTATCATCGGCCGGTGGAGGACCCGTCCCCGTGAAGCTGCTCAGGCGGAAGCCGCGCGTCTTCGACATCCAGGTGCAGGACCTGGTCCTGCATGTCACGGCCGGCACCGACCTCAACGAAGAGTCCCGAGCGGCCGCGCTGTCGTTCTGGGAGCAGCTGCACGCGTACACGCTGCGCAACCCCGAGATCCGCACGAGCAAGCGCCCGATGGAGATCCCGGAGGACGCGCCGCAGATCGTCCGCGAGATGATCGGCGCCGCGGCGAGCGCCGGCGTCGGGCCGATGTTCTCGTTCCAGGGGGCGGTGACCGATCACGTCGGCCGGTTCCTCGCTCGCGACCTCGCCGACGTCACGGTGAGCTGCGGCGGCGACTACTTCATCCTCGCGCGGAAGCGACAGAAGCTCACGATCCATACGGCGCCCGGCGGCGGCGGCATCGCGGTCGTCGTGCAGCCGAGCAAGACGGGCGTGGGCGTCGCCACGTCGCTCGGCCGTCGCGCCGCGGCGGTCGACGGGCTCGCGGTGCTGGCGGAGTCGTGCATGCTCGCGGACGCGGCGGCGGCCGGGGTGCGGGCGATCGTGCCGAAGCCGGACGGCTTCCACCTGGCGTTGACGTACCTACGCAAGGTCCCGGGCGTGTGGGGCGGCGTGCTCGTGGACGGGGATCGGATCGGCCTGGCCGGCGGCGTGGAGATCGCGGCGTAGTGGCGGTCGACCGCGAGCGGGCGCAGGCGAAGCTGCGGGTGGAGGAGCTGCGGGAGCAGCTGAACTACCACTCGTACCGGTACCACGTCCTCGACGACCCGGAGATCTCGGATGCCGAGTACGACGAGCTGCTGAACGAGCTGCGGGCGCTCGAGGAGCGCTTCCCCGAGCTGATCACGCCGGACAGTCCCACGCAGCGCGTGGGGATGACGCCCGCCGACCTGTTCGCGCCGGTCGAGCACCGCGCGCGGATGCTGTCCCTGGACAACGCGTTCGCCCCCGACGAGCTCCGCGCGTGGGCAGCGCGGGTCGAGCGCGAGGTCGGCACGGACGTCGCGTACTCGTGTGAGCTGAAGATCGACGGCGTCGCGGTGGCGCTCACGTACGAGCGGGGCGTCCTCGTGAAGGGCGCGACGCGCGGCGACGGACGGATCGGAGAGGACATCACGGCGAACGTGCGCACGGTGCGCACGGTGCCGCAACGGCTGCTCGCCAAGGACCCACCCGCGGTGCTCGAGGTCCGGGGCGAGATCTATCTGCCGGTGCGCGCGTTCGAGGAGCTGAACGAGCAGCTCACGCGCGCCGAGCAGCGCCCGTTCGCGAACCCGCGCAACGCCGCCGCGGGCTCGCTGCGTCAGAAGGACCCGAGGGTGAGCGCCTCGAGGCCGCTCGCGCTGTGGGTGCACTCCTTCGGCTACGCGGAGGACGTACGGTTCGACTCGCACTCGGGGTTCCTGGCGTGGTGCCGGGACGCCGCGCTGCCGGTCCCCCGCACCAGTCAGCTCGAGCCGGATCTCGACAGCGTGCTGCGGTACCTCGAGCACTGGCAGGAGCACCGGCACAGCGTCGACTGGGAGATCGACGGCGTGGTCGTGAAGGTCGACCGGATCGCGCACCAGCAGGAGCTCGGTGCGACCAGCCACGCGCCGCGCTGGGCCATCGCGTTCAAGTTCCCTCCCGAGGAGCGCACGACCCTGCTGAAGAAGATCGACGTCCACACCGGGCGCACCGGCAAGGTCACGCCGTTCGCGGTGCTCGAACCGGTGTTCGTCGGCGGCGTCACGGTGACGTACGCCACGCTCCACAACGAGGACGAGGTCCATCGCAAGGACGTCCGAGAGGGCGACACGGTCGTGGTCCGCCGCGCCGGCGACGTGATCCCCGAGATCGTCGGCCCGGTGCTCACGAAGCGCCGTCGCGGCGCGCGGATCTGGCGGTTCCCGACGACCTGCCCGTCGTGCGGGACCCCGCTCGTCCGTCCGGAGGGCGAGGCCGACCATCGCTGCCCGAACCTCGCGTGTCCCAGCCGCAACGTGGAGTGGCTGTTCTCGTTCGCCTCGCGGGGCGCGATGGACATCGAGGGTCTCGGCTACATGACGGGGATCCGGCTGCTCGAGCGCGGTCTGGTGAAGGATCCCGGCGACATCTTCACCTTGACCGCGGAGGACCTCGCGCAGATCGAGGGCTTCGCGGACCGGTCGATCCAGAACCTCCTGGCCTCGATCGAGCGCTCGAAGGACCAGCCGGTGTGGCGGTTGCTCGTCGCGCTCAACATCCGGCACGTCGGCGAGCACGTCGCCCAGGTGCTCGCGCGGGCGTTCGGCTCGCTCGACGCCCTCGCCGTCGCCACGGCCGAGCAGATCGACGACGTCCCCGAGATCGGGCCGGCGATCGCCCAGAGCGTGGCGGAATGGTTCCGGGAGCCCGCGAACCTCGCGCTGATCGAGAAGCTGCGCGCGGCGGGCGTGCGGATGGCCGACGAGGCGCCCGAGACGCCGCGCGAGGACGGCCCGCTCGCTGGCGTGACGATGGTCCTGACCGGCGGGCTCGAACGGCTCTCGCGAGAGGAGGCCACGGCGCTCGCGCAGGGGGCGGGGGCCCGCGTGGCCTCGAGCGTCTCGAAGAAGACGGACTTCGTCGTCGCGGGCGAGAACCCCGGATCGAAGCTCGCGAAGGCCGAGCAGCTCGGCGTCGAGGTGATCGACGAAGCCGAGTTCCTCCGGCGGCTCGGGCGCGGGTAGGCTTCGGGCCTACGGACCGCGGGGGGGCGCGTGGCGACCACGATCGACGGCAACCTGCTGGCCGGCGAGCTCCATGCCAGGTTGGCAGAGGAGGTCCGGGACCTCCGCGACAGCGACGTGCAGCCCGGGCTCGCGACCGTTCTCGTCGGCGAGGACTACCCGTCGCAGGCGTACGAGCGCCGGGTACGTCGCCTGGCGGAGGAGCTCGAGTGCCGCTACGTGTCCGAGCGGCTGCCCGCCGACGTGGAACTCGCCGATGCTCTGGCGACGATCGGCCGGCTGAACGCCGACCCGCGGATCACCGGCATCCTCGTCCTGCGTCCGCTCCCGTCGCAGGTGCCGGAGGTCGACCTGTACCGCCTGCTGGACCCGGCGAAGGACATCGAGGCCGTCACGCCCGTGAACGCGGGGCTCCTCGCGCAGGGTCGGCCGCGGTTCATCCCCTCGACCCCGGCGGCGTGCTTCCACATGCTCGACGAGTACATGCGCTCGACCGGTCGCGACCCGGCCACCGCGTACGACGGTGTGAACCTGGTCCTGGTGGGGCGCTCGAACAACGTCGGCAAGCCGGCGGTGTGGCTCGGCCTACAGCGGAACGCGACGGTGATCTCGGCGCACCACTACACGGCCCAGGCCGGCCGCCTGACCGACTTCACGCGGCTCGCGGACATCGTGGTCGTCGCGGTGGGGGTCCCGGGCGTCGTGACCGGTGACATGGTGCGAGATGGCGTCATCGCGATCGACGTGGGGATCAACCCGGTTCGCGACGAGGCGAGCGGCAGGGTCCACCTGGTCGGCGACCTGGACTTCGACAGCGTCGCCCGCCGCGCGGAGGCGATCAGCCCGGTCCCCGGTGGCGTCGGGCCGATCACGGACATCTGGCTGCTGCACAACACCGTGCGGGCGGCGGCGATGGGGGCGCACGTCGTGCGGCCTCGCCACTTCGGCATGGCGCCGTGACGTACTCGATCGTCGCGAGCGACCGGCGGACCGGGACCCTCGGGGCCGCGGTGCAGTCGCACTGGTTCGCCGCCGGGATCGTCTGTTGGGCGGAGGCCGGGGTCGGCGCCGTCGCGACCCAGGCGACCGCGCTGATCGAGCACGGCCCGCTCGGCCTGGACCTGCTGCGTCGCGGCGCGTCCGCGTCCGAGGCGCTCGCGGCGAGACTGGACGCCGACGAGGATCGCGAGCACCGCCAGGTCGCGACGGTCGATGTGCAGGGTCGGGTGGCCGCGCACACGGGTTCGAGCTGCATCCGCGAGGCCGGGCACCGCACGGGCGAGGGCTTCTCGTGCCAGGCGAACATGATGCGGCGTGACACCGTCTGGGACGCGATGCACGAGGCATTCGCAGGCTCGAGGGGCGACCTGGCGGAACGCCTCCTCGTGACGCTGGAGGCCGCCGAGGCCGAGGGTGGCGACATCCGCGGCCGACAGGCGGCGCGGATCCTGGTCGTCCGTGCGGAGCCGACCGACCGGCCGTGGGAGGACGTCCTCGTGGACCTGCGCGTGGACGACCACCCCGCGCCGGTCCCCGAGCTCCGGCGCCTGCTCGAGCTCCATCG
>DASTPT010000004.1:0-13190 GCA_035762085.1 Actinomycetota bacterium
GGTGCACGTACAGGCCGGCGTCCGGGTCGCCGACGAACCCAGCGCGCGGGTTCGACGCGGTGATCCTTCCGGTGCCGCTCGAGCCGTGCAGCGCGTGGTGCGGGCGGACGAGCCCGAGCCACTCGTCCAGGAACCGGTCGCAGAAGCGCGCGTTCAGCATCGGCCCGTACAGGACGTCGGCGGTCGGGTCACCGATCGGCGCGTCCTCCACGGTCTTCGAGAACCGCGCGAGCAGGTCGTCGTGGACGTCCTCGTGCACGATCACGGTCCCGAGCGACGTGCACCGCTGCCCAGCCGTTCCGAAGCCGCTGAACAGTGCGCCCTCGACCGCCAGGTCCAGGTCGGCGTCCGGCATCACGACGAGCGGGTTCTTGCCGCCGAGCTCCAGGCACGGGGACTGCAGATGCCGTCCACAGAGCTCGCCGATCCGGCCCCCGACCTCCGTCGAGCCCGTGAACCCGACCTTGTCGACCAGCCCATCACCGAGCGCGCGCTCGAGTCCCTCGAACGTCGTCGGTCCGTCGGCGAGCACCATGTTGAACGCGCCCGGCGGGAAGCCCGCGTGCAGGAACAGCCGGGCGAAGGCTTCGGCGATCGAGGGCGTGTACTCGGCCGGCTTCCACACGACGGCGTTGCCGCAGAGCAGGGCCGGGACCAGGTACCACGACGGGACCGCGACCGGGAAGTTGCCGGCCGTGACGATCGCCGCCACCCCGACCGGCGCGCGGAAGGTGAACAGCTGCTTGTCCGGCAGCTCCGAGGGGACCGTCATCCCGTAGAGCCGACGGCCCTCGGAGACGAAGAAGTTGCAGGTGTCGACGACCTCCTGCACCTCGCCGCGCGACTCGGCGATCGGCTTGCCGATCTCGCGCGTGATCAGACGCGCGAGCGCCTCGAGGTTCGACTCGACGAGCCGGCCGAGCTGCTGGATCGCCCGGCCCCGCACCGGCGCCGGCACCGCCGCCCACCCAGGCTGCGCCGCCCGCGCGGTCCGGCACGCGTGCACGAGGGTCTCGGCGTCCCCGAGCGCCGCCTCGGCGACCACCTCGTCCAGCCGGGCCGGGTTCGGCACCGCGAGCGTGCCGCCGGGCGCGCCCTCGACGGGCGTTCCCCCGACCAGCGAGGTGACCGTCCCGCTCACTGCGACCCGTGCCCGTGGACGGACGTCGGCGGCTCCATGGGCAGGGATGGTAGAACGTCGAGGCTCCTTGGAGGAACCCGAGGGTCGGAGGGCCGCATCGGGCGGCGCTCGGGCGGATTCGCCCGCGCGGAACCACCTCCCTAGGATGGGGCGAGAGGGCTGGGACCTCGTGCGCCCTCGGAAGGAGGGGAACCGATGACCCTCGTCAAGGTACGGGAACGGCTCGCGCTCGCGGCGGCCGTTCTCCTGCTCGCCGCGACCGCGGTCGCCGTCCTGCCGGGCGACGAAGGGGTTGCCCAGCCGGTCGCCGAGAAGTCCAAGGTGAGCTTCTGGCTCACGATCGCGCACAACAACGACGGCGAGTCGCAGCTGATCAACGCCGGGGCCGGATCCGAGGAGTACGGCGGCGTCGCCCGGTTCGCGAGCGTCGTGAAGCGCGCGGAGGAGGAGGCGCTCGCCCGCAGGCACGGCGGCTTCATCTTGTTGAACGCCGGCGACAACTTCCTCGCCGGACCCGAGTTCAACGAGAGCCTGCAGAAGGGCGTTCCCTTCTACGACTCGATCGCGTTGAACCGGATGGACTTCGACGCGATGGGCATCGGGAACCACGAGTTCGACTTCGGGCCGGACGTGTTCGCGCAGTTCATCAAGGGGTTCGACCCCGACGTCCCGTTCGTGAGCGCGAACCTCAACGTGAAGGACGAGCCGAAGCTGGCCCGCCTCGCGAACAAGGGCCGCATCGTGAAGCGCGTCGTGGTCGAGGAGCAGGGCCGTCTGATCGGCGTCGTCGGAGCCACCACCCCGCTCCTGCCGGCCATCTCGAGCCCGCGTAACGTGACGGTCCGCAACGTCGCGAAGTCCGTTCAGAAGCAGATCGACAAGCTCACCGCGATGGGCGTCGACATCATCATCACGGTGAGCCAGCTCCAGAGCATCGACGAGGACATCGCGCTCGGGCCGGAGCTGACCGGCGTCGACATCATGATCTCCGGCGGCGGCAACGAGCTCCTCGCGGACCCGGCCAAGGACCTGCTGATCCCGGGCGACGAGGCAGCCGTGTTCGGCCCGTACCCGATGTGGACGACGGACGCCGACGGGCGGGACGTCCCGGTGGTCACGACGAGCGGCGACTACCGGTACCTCGGTCAGCTCGTGGCCGGTTTCAACGACCGCGGCAGGCTCCTGACCGTTCGGGACCCGGTGAGCGGGCCGGTCCGGGTGAGCTCGCTGCTCAACCCCGACGGCGTGAAGCCCGCGTCGTACATCCAGAAGAACGTGGTCGTGCCGCTGGAGGCCGCGATCGCCGACGCGGCCGCGAACATCGTCGCCACGTCCGAAGTTGACCTGAACGGGCTCCGCGAGCCCGGCGTTCGCACGCAGGAGACGAACGAGGGGAACCTGATCGCCGATGCCTTGCTCTGGAAGGCCACGGAGCTGGCACCATCGTTCGGCATGGATCCTCCGGACATCGCGCTGCAGAACGGCGGCGGCATCCGCAACAACAGCGTGATCCCGGCTGGGAACATCAGCGAGCTGGACGTGTTCGGGATGGTGCCGTTCGCGAACTTCGTCTCGATCGTCCCGAGCGTCACCCCCCAGACGCTGAAGGACATCCTCGAGAACGCGGTCTCGGCGCTGCCGACGGCGGACGGACGTTTCGCCCAGATCGCCGGGTTCGAGTTCACGTACGACATCAACGGAACCGCGCAGGTGATCGACATCGACACCGGCGAGATCACGACGCCGGGGACCCGGATCGTCGACGTCACCCTCGATGACGGAACCCCGATCATCGACAACGGGGCCGTGGCGGCCGGGGCGCCGGACGTGGACGTCGCCACGATCGACTTCCTGGCCCGCGGTGGCGACCAGTACCCGTTCGGGGACGTGCCGTTCACCACGCTCGGCACGACCTACTTCCAGGCGGTGCTCGACTATCTCGTGGACGAGCTCGCCGGCGAGATCACGGCGGCCGACTACCCCGAGGGCGGGGAGGGCCGGATCACCGAGACATGATCACCTGATCCACACGGCAACGGTGCGCGGTGGGCGGGCGAGGGCCCGCCCACCGTCCCGCATGGGTCGACGAGAGAGCGGGATGGACGAGGCGTTCCGAACCGAGATGACCGAGGGCTACGCGACCGACGAGCCGGTCGCGGTGATCGGCTGCCCGATGCTGGGGGCGAGATCCTGTCCGAGGTCCGCGTCGGGCTCCCGCCCTCGACGGCCAACCGGCACGGGCTCGTCGCCGGCGCGACCGGCACCGGCAAGACGAAGACGCTCCAGGTGCTGGCGGGTCAGCTCTCGGCGGCGGGCGTGCCGGTGTTCGTCGCCGACGTGAAGGGCGACCTCACCGGCCTCGCGGTGCCCGGCGACGCAGCGACGCGAGGATCCGCGAGCGCGCCGAGTCGCTCGACTGGGCGTTCACGCCGACCGCCCACCCGGTCGAGCCGCTGTCGCTCACGGGTGCGCTCGGGGCGCCGGTCCGCGCCACGATCAGCTCGTTCGGGCCCCTGCTCCTCGGCAAGGTCATGGACCTGAACGAGACGCAGACGTCGGTGCTCTCGATGGAGTTCGCGTACTGCGACGACCACGACCTGGCGCTGCTCGACCTCGAGGACCTGCGCACGACGCTCCAGTTCCTCACCTCGGACGAGGGCAAGCCGGCGCTGGAGTCCTACGGCGGCATGTCGCGCTCGACCGTGGGCGTCCTGCTCCGTGCGCTCGTGACGATGGAGCAGGAGGGCATCGGCGGCTTCTTCGGCGAGCCGGCGTTCGACGTGGAGGACCTCCTGCGGACGACGCCAGATGGCGCCGGCGTGATCAGCGTGCTCGAGCTCTCGGACGTGATGGCGAAGCCCCGGCTGTTCAGCACGTTCCTGCTGTGGATGCTCGCGCAGCTCTACCAGGCGCTGCCCGAGGCCGGCGACCTGCCGAAGCCGAAGCTCGCGTTCTTCTTCGACGAGGCGCACCTGCTCTTCGACGACGCCCCCAAGGCGCTCGTGGAGCGCATCGAACTCGTGGTGCGCCTGGTCCGCTCGAAGGGCGTCGGCGTGTACTTCGTGACGCAGGCGCCAACCAACGTGCCGTCGTCGGTGCTGTCGCAGCTCGGGAACCGCATCCAGCACGCCTGCGCGCGATCACGCCGCAGGACGCGGACGATCTGCGCAAAGACCGCCCGCACCTTCCCCAGCACCGAGCACTACTACGACGTCGAGGAGACGATCACGTCCCTCGGGATCGGCGAGGCGCTCGTCACGGTGCTCTCGCCGAAGGGCGTGCCGCGCCCGCTCGCCGCGGTCCGCCTGATCCCGCCCGACTCGCAGATTGTCGCCCGCCGCCCCCGAGGTGCTCGAGCGGCTCGTGAACGGCAGCCCGCTCCGCGTGAAGTACCTCGAGGCGCCCGACCGCGAGAGCGCGCACGAGATCCTCTCGGCCCGGATCGCCGCCGCGAAGGCGGCCGCGGCCGAGACCACCCCCGCCGTGACCGTAGAGGGCCCGAAGGGGCAGAAACGTCGGCGCTCGACCGCGCCGAAGAGGACCGCGTCGAAGCGGCCCGAGAAGAGCATGACGCAACGCGCGATCGAGGCCGGCCTGAAGACGGTCTCCTCGGCCGAGGGTCAGCGGACGATCCGCGTCCTGTTCGGCACGCTCTTCGGCAAGAGATAGCGGTCGTCCAGGCTGTCCGAGCTCGCGGGCTGGTCTCCCCGTGGCCGGTAGGATTCGTTCCGAGCGCCGGTAGCTCAGTGGATAGAGCGGCTGCCTTCTAAGCAGCGGGTCGGAGGTTCGAGTCCTCCCCGGCGCGCAACCGCAGGTCAGAGGCCATATTCGCACGATTCCGCGCCTGAAGCGTCGGAGGAGAGCTACTCCTTCGGGCCGATCGCGATGCCGGGTCGTTCAGAGCCTTGGCACGGCACGCCCGCCACGGGATTTCCGTCCCTGTCCCTGAAGTCGTGCTTCGGAATCACGAATTCGTACACAGGCATCGCGGGCGCCTCGACCTCGAACTGCGCCTGGCATACCGAACACCGCTCGATGTAGACCGCCATACCACCCCCTCGTCGGCTCCTTGTCTACGGACCGGGTCTACGGACCGGGGCCGATCTTTATGTATTCGACCCCCGGCAGCTGTACATCAGCGACACACCAGAAGTTCACGTCTACGGGGGTTGTCGCGTACGGATCCACGAAGTTCAGCGTGCCTGTCGTCTCGACCTCATCGCCAGTCGTGCCGCCCAGCTCGCGGACGTACGCGCGAAACGCCCTGTAGTCCTGTCGCGAGTCGAGACACGTTAGGCCAAGGTCGGCCTCCGCCGCCGCCGCCGTCGTGGGTGAGGCGCTCGCCCTCGGCGGCGTATCGAACGGATCGCTCTCCGGCTGCGAACAACCCGCGAGGAGAAGCACGGCGAGCACGATGCTGGGAAGACGAGCGATAGCAGGATTCGCCATGTCCCCTTAGCCTCGACCGGACTCGCGCCTTGGGTCAGGGCCAGGAGGCCCTCCGGGCCGGGACCACACTTTAGCCCCGCCGGTCCGCCCACCGCAGCATCCGGACGAGCACCGCCCCCATACGGCGAGGCCATTAGGGAGCGGGGAAGCCCCCCAGCGATTCCGGGAGCTTCCCCCCATAACCCGACCGCCCGCTGGGAGAGGGCTAGAGGAACGGCCGGTAATCCACGACCCTACTCCGAAGGATCTGATTAGCAAGAGCACTTCAGCGGTGCCTATCGGCCTCCCGCAGCAAGTCCCGACGAGCACCGCCGCGCGGGGAAACGTCTACGCAGGTCGACTAGCGGCCTAGGTTCTCGCTCCGATTCGCCTTACCGGGGCGGCAAGCGCAATCAGTCCGACTACGGCCGCCACGAGGACGACCTTCTCGAAGACGCCTGTCTCCGGTCGGGCAAAGGCAATCACCAGAGATAGCACGAGGAAGGCCAACACGACGAGGATTGCAGTGCGAACCAGCCTGAGCATGTCCCGGACCTCCCCTCCTTTGACTCGCATTGTAGGCATCGCGGGCGCCAGGCGGAAGGGGGCTCAACGTTCCCTAGGCCCGCGGGGACCTTCCACGTCGGGCCGGGTGACCTACGCGTCGTGCAGGACTGGGACGCTGTGCGGCGCGGGTTCCCGATATGCGCCCAGTGGCCGGCGCGGATGCCGCGCTCCTGGCGGTGCTTATGGGCGCCGGCGGTCAGCGCGATCGGTTCGAGTTCCTCGGACAGTAAGTGGGATCACTCTCCGGTGCGTGGAGCGAGTTGCTGGATCCGACCGCGCGAGCGGGCCGTGACGTCGGCGAGCTCATCGAGCGTTACACCGCGCAGCTTGAGCTTTCGGATGTACCTGTCACGCAACCTCCGCACCTTCTCGAGCTCCTCGTCTAGCTCTTCCTCTTGCTTGACGTAGGCTAAGAGCTGCATGGAGATGATCTCCGTGACCCCGTCGTCCGGCTCGCCTGCGCCGATCCGATCGGAACCGTCCTCCCTGTCCGTACCGGGCGCGACTTGCTGGATGCGAGCGCGCGAGAGCCCAGTGACGCTGTTGATCTGAGCGAGCGACACACGAGGCTTGATCTTCCGGATGTACGTGTCGCGCAGCGTCACCGCCTTCTTGTGCTCCTCGACTAGCTCGTGCTCTTGCTTGACGTAGGTGGAGAGTCGCATGAACAGCCATTCCGTCACGCCATCTTGCTCGACAGCCTTGAACCTTCGTTTCCCAGCGGGCATGGGAGCCTCCTTCTGTGTGCCCCACAAACACAAAGGAGATGCTACTAGGCTAAGTGTCCAGTCGGCTTGACAGTTATGCCGCCGCGCGCCTCCGCCACCAGGCTCTTCGGGAGCGACCCTGCCCGCCGCGACGATACTAGGGGAGACCAACGGAGGGAAGGGGGCTCCCGATGGCGGAGGCCTGGGGGACCGTGAGCCAGGGCATCAAGGTGCGTGTCTCCGATGCACTTGAGGACGTGTGGAGCCTCACGTTCGATTGGGGAGCTAAAGGATCTTGCATCCGGCCGATTCGACCGGCCGCCAGTTTGGATCCTCCAGCCTCCCGAGGAAGACGCCGTTCCGTTCGACGTGGCGCCGCCCAGGACCGTCGAGGACCTCGCGGGATGGCTGGGTGATTCGGTCGGCGAGGAGGCGGCCGCGGCGGTCACGGACTACCTGCAGCCGGGCCCGAATCCGGAGGGAATCATCATCCCGACTCGGCACTCGGGCTAGGGGGCTCAACCCTCGCGTAGCAAACCCGACCAGCACCGCCCGCAGGTACTTGTCCTCCTCGGCGTCGATCAGCACCTCAGCGAACGTCCGCGTGCGCGCGTCTTGGATGGCGCGGGCGGGGCTCGTCGGGATACTCGGGGGTGTGTTCTGGTGGGGAGGCTGCTACCCGGTGACGCCCTGGAGGTCGGTGGCGCTCTCGTCGAACACGCCGAATACGGCCAACCCGAGTGCCGTGACCGCCGCGATGATGGCGATCGCCACCAGGAAGAGCAGGAGGCCGTACTCCGTAGCCACCGCCCCGTCCTGACGCCGGAACCGGGCGGACAAATACCGGATACCCGCCTGAAGCATGTAGAACATCTGTCACCGCCTTCCCATACGCTGCCGCGCTATCGGGGGGGTATGGCTGCGGTATCACGCTAGAGGCGTGCGCGCGCATCCGGTATCCCGAATACCTCAGGGGCCGCGTACGCGGTTCTACGTACCCGCCGACCATCCACCGGGCAGGAGGTCGTGCCCCGTCATGTAGTGGACTTCAGGCATCGCCATCCTCGTGCCTACTCGCCGATCCCGCCGGCGCGCTCGTAGTCGGGGAGCAGGAGTACCCGCAGGAGCTCGGCGCGAGCGAAGGGGCCGAGCGCATCGAGCCGGTCCCGGATCGCCGCCGCGACGTCCTCGAGGTTCACGTCCGCGGACGTTAGCACCCGACGGCGACGCGAGGCACCCGCTAACTGGACGCCTTTCGCTCGGCGTCGACCTGCGTTTCTGCGGGTCAGCACACCGTTCGCTCCCGGATACCTTCTAAGCAGCGGGTCGGAGGTTCGAGTCCTCCCCGGCGCGCAACCGCAGGTCAAAGGCATTTCATGCCGTCAGTGACCAGGGCCAGACAGCCTCATGATCCGCACGCACAACGAGGACGCGCCGGTATCGGAGGAGCACATCCGAGAATACGGCTACGAGCGTTCGACGAGGCCGACCGATGCGCCGCGCCCGACCTTGAGCTAGGTCGTGAACGCCCGCGGTTGAGCCCGGATCGCTGGCGGCAGTTCATCACCCCGAAGTAACAGCAGACCGTGGAGAACGATGTGCGCCACCACGGGAGCGAGAACGTTGCCGGTCACGAGGAACGCGATGGCCTCGAGCCCGCAGACCACCAGCGCACCGAACAGCCCCACCCGTCCGGCCTTCGACCGGAACTCCGAGTACCCGAGGTGGTGGACCAGGATGACGAAGAGGGAGCCGACGATCGCAAGAACCCCCGATCCGAAGCTCGCCCACGTTCCGTCCGTCCAACCGAGATCGACGCACGCCTGCCAGATGGCAAGGACGGGGAGCATCGCGAGCAATACGCCCTCGGCGATCCCGTAGAGAACGCCCTCCCACGCCATTAGCCCGGCGAGCCGGGTGCCGGTCGCGTGCGGGTGCTCGGGCAGCTTACGGATCAGGGGGATGGTCACGGCCGTAGCGATCAGGCCAGCCGCGAGTCCCCAGGCCACGTTGGATGAGAGCAACTCGCTTCCCGACGTCCCGGACCAGGCGAGGTAGCCGGCCCCGAGGCCGAGGGCGACGAGGAGCAGGATCGGGATGTAGGGGGCTCGCCGGATCTTCATCAGGTCCGTGAACACCCAGGTGACCAGGAACGCGGCGACCGAGATGATCCCGAACGCGGCGAGGGCCTCCTGCCAGGTAAAGCCTGGATCTGCGGTGGGCATTGGCCTCCCCTCCCTTGCGGACAAGTTGCCGACCAGTACAACAATCTCCACACTTCGCGTGGAGGGGAGACGTGCCGAACGACCTCACCGGGGAAGGACTAGAGATACTGAGCGGTGACCCGCCCGAGCGCGGCCTGCCGCCGACGCGATCCTCGGCTACTTCGGCGGCGAGACGCCGTCCGAGCGGATCGCGCCGCGGCGAGGTGAGCCGGCTCTATCGCTCCTGCGGAGGGAACGTCTCGACCGCGACCCAGGGTCGGGCAAGCCGGCGGCCTCGCGCAGACTGCCCATGGCGCTGGACAGCGGCCTTCGCGTGGGACGCGATCATGCGTCGGTGCGGCAGACGTTGTCGATGATGTTCGCCCCCAGGGAGCCCTGTTCTCGAACCCCCAGCGTCGAGAACGCAGCGCGCCCCGTCCCGTTCTGTCGATCGCCATGATCAGCGGGAGGAACGCGTCGTCAAAAAGTGCCTCCTCCAGCGAACTCCCCCGGCTCCGCAACGACGCCGTAGATGTCGGCGATGTTCCCTACCGGGATGCCAGCCGCTTCGGCGGCTGCGATCGGTGTGGTGACCATCGCGAGCAGGAGGGCGAAGCAGCGAACAGCAGGAGCGTCCTTCGCATCTTCCCCACCTCCTCAGGCGTGGGGGTGCGCTTCCTCCCCGACGGGGAAGCATGCGCCCTCCGATGCGAACAACGGTCCGACTCTCCGGCCGAGCGGGCTGAGGTGTCTAGGCCCGTAGGTCCTGGCCCGCCCTGGGAGGCCCTAGCGCCCCCGGTCAGGCCCCGCAGCATCCCGCCGAGCACCGCCCCGGAGGTGGTGCGGGCCCACACCATCAGGTCCCCGTGCATCCCGCCCTCCTCGTCCGACTTACTCGGCTTGCAGTCACCTTGCGGGGAGGCGCACGCGACTGCTAAGTCCGTTCAACCGCTCTCAGCAAACGTCACGGCAGTAGGGAGAAATCGGTCATTCGTCCGATTGATGTATTCGGTGCTTCCGGAATGGGATTGACCTCCACGTATGAAGAGGGGGCGAGATGAAGCGACACAGTGCGATCGTGCTCGTTGGACTCCTCGTCGCGAGCGCTGCCCTTTGGGCTGTCCCCGCGACAGCCGGCGGGTCTTGTACCAAGAAGGGGACGGATGGAGCGAACGATATCCGTGGCACACAGGGAGCTGACATCCTCTGCGGTCGTGGCGGCGACGACCGACTCGTCGGCCTCTCAGGCGAAGACAGATTGCGCGGCCAGCGTGGTAACGACCTACTCCTCGGCGGGGGCGGTGCCGACGCGCTCAAGGGCGGCGGGCAGGACGACACCCTCATAGGAGGGGCCCAACCCGATCGGCTTTCCGGGGGTCTTGGCAATGACATCATCGACGCGACCGGCGGGGAGGCAGACATCGTCCGCGGTGGCGGCGATAACGACGTCTGCTTCGTCGACCCAGAGGACACCGTCCGCGGCTGCGAGGACACCGCGTAACTGAACTGACAAGACCGCCCTGAGAGAGCGGCCGAAGTCCGGGCACGGGCAAGCGTCGGAGAGACCGTTCCCGATCTCGTGGGGTCGTAGAGACGTCGGATGTGACGGCTGAGAGTTGCCCGAGGACGTGCCAACACCCTGGCTACGCGGAAGCGAACCCGCCCGACGCGACGGAGGGGCGCCGATGGACGATGCGGCATCAGTCAGGCCGAGGAGCTTGAGTAGGGCTATATGGGAGCTTGCGTTCTGCTTCCCGCAACACCCCGACGCCACCGCCCGTCGTAGCGGCCTCCTCGACGTCGAACAGGAGCGCGGGCGCCCTCTGAGGGGGCCGTGACCGTTGGAGTCGGAACCTGGAGCGACGGCTCTCGTGGCACCACCTCCCGCAGCATCCCGACGAGTACCGCCCTCAGACAGGAGCGATGAGATGGATGACGAAGTCGTCCTTCCTCCGATGGTTCGTCCACGTCCCGTCGCCCTGAGCGTTCGCGTAGATCCCCGTGCCTCCAGCCACGGCGAACGCCGCCTCGCTGGCTCCCTCCGGCAGGACCCCCTCGATCATGATCTGGCCGCCTTCGAGCGTGAACACGGCTCTGTTGTACGGTCGGTTGTTGCGCTTCCCGCCCATGTTGACGCCGTCCCAGACGGCTGTGCCCACTCGGGTCGTTCCATCCGGTGCGAACAGCGGCTCGCGTTTCACACCCCGGTCCCCGAAGCCGAACCCGTCGTCGTTGCAGTCGCAGCCCTGGCCGCGTCCCTCCGCGGCAACCGTCACGACGTGGATGTCCGTCTGGCCGCTCGCGATGTTGATACCGGTCGCCGCGATGATCAGCGTGCCGACGACAGCGGCGGCAGACAGGATCAGATCGTCCTTCGCACCTTCCCCACCTCCTCAGGCGTGGGGGGTGCGCTCCTCCCCGTAGGGGAGCGTGCGCCCTCCGATGCGACAGAACAGGTTGAGTGTCACGCTCCCAGGCCGAGCTGGCTAGAGGCTCTTCGGCGCAACCCTCAGTGGCGCCGCTCGGTCTCCCGCAGCGCTCTAGAAGACCCTCCGTGCAACCGTCAGACGCTTCCCGCAGCATCCACCAACACACCGCCCGCGGGACGATCCGCTCGGCGTCCTTCCTCGGCAGTGGTCGGAGGTTCGAGTCCTCCCCGGCGCGCTCCTCCGAGCGACGTCACGCTCTCATCGAGCGTCCAACCGGCCTCCATGGGACCTCCATGTGCCCTCGGTACAACAAGGGGCGTCATGGAGCGGACCAGATGGAAGGAGAGGACGATGCGGAAGGCGATCCCGATCCTGCTCGTGATCGTCGGGCTCGGGTTCCTCGCGGGCGGCGTCTACGCCACCGCCCGGGGATTCGACGCCCGGAACGAGGTGCGGGCGCAACTGCTCGCGCAGAACATCACCACCCCCGAGGATGCGGCCATCCCGAACGCTCGGGTCGACGACGCCGAGACGGCACACGCGATGGCGAACATCATCGGCGTCCACGCCAGCGAGGCGACCGGCGGCGAGACGTACGCCGAGATGGGACGGTTCCTGGCGGAGGGTGGCGGCGACACCAGCGACGAGGCGCTCGCGCTCAAGGACGATGAGGGCAACCCCGTCCCGAACCCGCTCCGCAACGTCGCGTTCCAGGCGTCGGCGCTGCAGACCAGCCTGCACACCTCGCACATGGCGTTCAACGTGGCGGACCTCGTGATCGGGATCGGCCTGTTCATCGCGGTCGTCGGCCTCGTGGTGGTCGCGGTCGGCGTGGCGTTCGGGGCCCTCGTGAACCCCGGCCTCTCCCGCCGGCTCCAGCTGGCACCGGTGACGGCGCAGATCGGCGTCTGATCGTCGCACGCGGGACAGGAACGGCGGCGCCCGGCGGAAGCCGGGCGCCGCTTCCACGTCCGCACCCGAGACCGGCTACCGGCCGTTCGAGGCGACGTGCTGATAGTCCTGCGCCCAGCGCCAGGTGCCACCCCACTCCCAGCCGATCCGGTGGAACGCACGCCACGCGACGTCGCGCTTCACGATCATCCCCGGCCGGACGTCCGAGCGGTCCACGTAGTCTCGCCCTCGGCGCGGCGAGACGTGCGAACCGTCCACGTACGGGTTCTCGACCGGGTTGACGTCGATCGCGCGACCGTACGCGTGCTGCGACCACACGTCCGTCCCGGCCACCGTCCGGCAGTTGAACGCCGAGGTGTTGTCGTGGCGCATCGACCGGCGATCGTCCGCGCCGTACCGGTCGACCAGACGCACCCGGCGGATCGGGAAGTCGCGAGCGTACAGGCGACGGAAGACCTCGAGCAGCTCGTCGGCCCAGCGGCGGTGCAGGACCAGCCGACCGTGGCGGGCCTCGCCGTCGAACGACATATACGTGACCCGCACGGCGCGCAGGCGATCGAGCGGCACCGGGCAGCCCGTGTGCCACGAGCTGCCCCGCATCTGCCGGCGTGTGTCCGCGTCCAGCCGGGAGACCGAGCCCTCGAAGGGCTCAGCTCCTCCAGCCGGCGACGCCCAGCTCACTGCCAGGACGATCGCGAGGAGGACGGCCCTGCGCACGCCCCGACGTTACGTCGCCTTCACGACCCTCGTGGCCGTCCAGGCGACCTTCACCCTGCCCTCGCACGCGCCGACCATGATCGTC
>DASTPT010000005.1:0-54045 GCA_035762085.1 Actinomycetota bacterium
CCGTGCCGGTGTTCGTCATCCCCCTGCTTCTCGCGCGGCAGATGTTCTTCCGGAGCAAGGCTCTCGAGGAGGCGCACAAGGAACTGCAGGATCGCGAGCAACTCCTCCGCGCGCTCTCGAACCGGATGGCCGAAGAACGACAGGACGAGCGACTGCAGATCGCGGCATTCCTCCATGACGACCTCGCGCAGCACCTCTTCCGGCTCTCGATCCAGGTCGACGTCGCACGGCGACACCTCGCGGCGGGCAAGCTGCAGGAGACCGAGGTGTCGCTGGAGGAGATCAAGGAGACGAAGAACCGGACCTCGGATCGGATCCGTGCGCTCATCCGCGACCTGCACCGGTCGCCGCTTGGGCGCGCAGGACTGGCCGAGGCGCTCCACAGCTTCATCGCCGAGACGGCTCGAGAGTCACACGTGCGCGTCCACACCGATATCGACGAGCTGCCGCTGCCCCCGCCGATCGCGCTTCTCCTGTACCACATCGCCCGCGAGGGTGTGATGAACGCGCTTCGGCACGCCGCGGCCAACAACGTCTGGGTCACCGTCAAGCCCGTCCGCGAGGAAGTCATGCTCGTCCTCCGCGACGACGGCGTCGGCTTCGACACCGCGGTGCCGGCGCCCGAGGGCCACTACGGGCTGACCATGATGCGGGAGCGCGCGCTCGTCGCCGGCGGAACGATCGAGGTGCTCAGCGCGCCGGGGGAGGGCACGAAGATCACGGTGCAGATCCCGACGTCGTGGCTGGCTGCGGGGGGAGGGGTGGCCGCACCGTCGACGCCTGTGCTCCCCGCCCCCGGTGCTTCCCCCGGTACGGCCCCAGCCACCCCAGGCCCTTCGGCCGAGTCCGTCCTCGCATGACGACGACGAGGAGCCACACGATCCCCGCGTAGACGAACAGGTCACCCACGCTCACGATCTGGCCGACGGGCGGCGGGATCGGGATGACGTCGGCGAGCGGTGTGAGGACGTCGTCGTCGGTCATCAGGTGGTGCTTGGCGGCGCCCTCGTCGATCAGCACCTGCAGCATGTCACCCTGACCCGAGCGCTCGATCGCTTCGGCGCTCACCGGCATCCCGCCGTTCGCGACGATCACGATCGCGTTCAGGGTGAGCCCGATCAGCACGAGCGGCATCCCGCGCCAGCGGACGTTCAGCGCCGCGAACAGGATCAGCAGCGCGTAGGACACGGCCAGCACGGAGACTCGGACCAGCTGGTCTCGACCGGAATCGCCGCTCGGGAGCGGCACGAGCTGGAGGGCGAGACCGATCACCACCAGCCCCCACCACCGCAGGCGCAGGTCCTCGAACCCGCGGAAGCTTCCCTTCAGCAGCAGCCCGAGGACGAGGGCGAACGCGACGACCGCGATCAGCAGGACCATGGTGGGGGCGGCCGGATCGTCCCACGATCGACCGACCCCAGTCCAGCACGACTAGCATCGAGTCATGGCGCGGATGGTCCCCTTCCCGATGCTCGAGACCGAGAGCGCGGCGGAACGGCGGCTGTACGAGGCGTTCCTCGAGCAGCTCGACGACGTCTTCGTCGTCTACCACTCGGTGGACTGGGTGCTCGCGGGCCGAGACGGGCCGACCCAGGGCGAGGCCGACTTCGTGATCGCGCATCCGGAGCACGGCGTGCTGGCGCTCGAGGCGAAGGGCGGCGGGATCACGTACGACCCCGCCACGCGTCGATGGACGCAGACGGGACACTCGGGCGGGCATCCGCTCCGCGAGGATCCGTTTCACCAAGCGGCGGACGAGATGCACTCGCTGGTGCAGATCCTCGAGGCGCAGCCGGGGTGGGAGCGATGGAGGCCGTCCTACGGGTTCGGCGTCGCGTTCCCGGACGGGCTGTACGAGCGCGACGCGCACCCCGGCGCTCCGGCCGCCGTCGTGATCGACCGCGACGACATGGACCGTCTGGAGTCTCGCGTGGTCGAGGTCATGCGCCACTGGCGTCACGCCGGACGCCGCTTCGGCGGCGAGGGTATGGACGCGCTGGGCCTGGCTCTCGGGTTCCGCGTCGAGATCCGCGCGCCGCTGAAGCTCGCGTTCGACGAGGAGGATCGGAAGATCGTCGAGCTGACCGAGGAGCAGGCGTGGGTCCGGGCGTTCGTCCTGAACCGTGAGCGTGCGGCCGTCACCGGCCCCGCGGGCTCGGGCAAGACGCTCCTCGCGGTCGGCATGGCGACCCGCCTGGCAGAGGAGGGGCGACGGACGCTCCTCACCTGCTTCAACCGCCTCCTCGCCGAGGACCTACGCGAGCGCACGGCCGGGCACGAGGGCCTGGACGTCGCGCACTTCCACGGGCTGTGCGTCAGCCTGGCGAAGGAGGCCGGCCTGACCGTGCCCGAGCCGCCCGAGAACTCCGCGCCGAGCGCGGATCACTTCGAGCACGAGTTGCCCGAGCTGCTGGAGGAGGCGGCGCGCCGCCTCGGGCCCCGCTACGACGCGATCGTCGTGGACGAGGCGCAGGACTTCCGCGAGTGGTGGTGGCCCGCCCTCTTGTCGCTCCACCACGACCCGGACGAGGGGCGCCTGTACCTGTTCTACGACGACAACCAGAACCTGTACGGAGGCGAGCTGCCCGTCGACAACGTCGATCCGTGCCCCCTGCCGTTGAACGTGCGGAACACGAAGGCGATCGCGGGATTCGTGTCCGTCTTCTACGACGGCGTCGAGGAGCCGCGGGCGCTCGGACCCGAGGGTCGGCCGCCGCAGATCCTCGGGTACGAGGACGACGAGGGGCTCGCGCGGCTGCTCGCGATCGTGCTCCGGAACCTGGTCGAGACCGAGCAGGTTCCGCTCGACCACATCGTCGTGCTCACGCCCTCGGGCACGGCGAAGAGCCGGCTGCGGGCCCGGGAGCGGATCGACGGGTTCCGGCTCTCGGAGCGGCCCGAGCCGGGCGCGGTCCTCGCGACGAGCATCCACGGCTTCAAGGGCCTCGAGCGCGAGGTCGTGATCCTCGCCGAGTTGGGCGACAAGCACCTCGAGGACCTCCGCCGGTACCTGTACGTGGGCGCGTCGCGCGCGAAGAACGAGCTGGTGATCCTGGCGCTCGAGCCCGTCGCTCGGGAGCTGCGCAGACTGGCCGGCGTCACGGGTCCTTGACGGCGGTGCGTAGGTTCGTACCGGGCGTCGCCGATACGCTGGAACCGTGAGCGATCTGGGGTACTTCGGGCCGGACAGCGTGTCGTGGCGTGTGCATCGCGAGGTCACGGTGCTGTTCGGCGGCGCCCGTGCGGTGCTGATGCAGGCGGCTCACCCACTGGTGATCGCCGGCGCCCGCGCGACGGGGTTCTACGAGCGGAACCCGTGGAAGCGCCTGCAGCGCACGCTGATCCTGACCTACGCGCTCACGTTCGGGACGAAGGCCGAGGCCCACGCGGCCGCCGACCGGATCAACGAGATCCACGCGCGTATCAGGGGCATCGACGAGGTGACCGGTCTCCCGTACGACGCGCTCGATCCCGAGCTCCTCCTCTACGTCCACGCATGCCTGGTCGACAGCGCGCTGCTGTTCGAGGAGCTGACCGTCGGCGAGCTCGACGACGCGGGCCGGCAGCGCTTCCACGAGGAGCAGATGCTGGCCGCCGAGATGGTGCGGGTCCCTCGCGAGACGATCCCGAAGACCGTTCCCGAGCTCCGGGCGTACCTCCAGGACGTCTACGACTCGGGCACGCTGCGTGTCACGGACTCGGCGCGGACGGTCGCCGAGCTGTTCACCCACCCACCGCGCGAGGCCGAGTGGCGGCCGATCCTGAAGGGCGTGTCGCGTCTGGCCTTCGCGACCCTCTCGCCCGAGCTCCGCGCGATGTACGGGGTCCGAGTCGGCGCCCCGAAGCGCTTGGCCATGCGCGCGACGTTCGCGGCTACCCGAGCTCTCCGACCGCTTCTGCCGCCGCGGTACCGGTACATCGCGCCCTACCAGGAGTGGCGGCTCCGCCGGCGCGGCAAACCGGTCCCGGGCGGGATCGAGGAGGTTCGGCGCTCGGCCGGGATCCGTCTGGACCGGACGAAGAGCATCCGGGGCTAGACTGCCCCGCGTGGGGGAGCCCCGAGGCGTCCTGCTCGACATCGACGGCGTGCTCACGGTCTCGTGGGAGGCGCTGCCCGGCGCGGTCGAGACGATCGGGTGGCTCCGGCGCGAGGCGATCTCGTTCCGGCTCATCACGAACACCACCACGCACACCCGGCGGGACCTGGCCGCGACGCTCGGCGCGGCGGGGTTCGACGTCGAGTCGGACGAGATCGTCACCGCGGTCGTGGCGACGGGCTCCTATCTGCGGGCGCATCACCCCGACTCGGGCGTCTTCGTGCTCTCGGACGGCGATGCGAGCGAGGATCTGGAGGGCGTCGACCTCGTCGACCTCGACACCGCGGACGTCGTGGTCCTCGGCGGCGCGGGGGAAGCCTTCACCTATCCCACGGTGAACCGCGTGTTCCGACGGCTGGCGGATGGCGCCGCGCTCGTGGGCATGCACCGGAACCTGTACTGGCGCACGAGCGAGGGCTGGCAGCTGGACGGCGGCGCCTACATCGCGGGCCTGGAGGAGGCGACCGGGCGACGGGCGGCGATCTGCGGCAAGCCGGCCGCCGCGTACTTCGAGGGGGCGCTGCGGTCGCTCGGCGTGTCGGCCGACCGAGCGGTGATGGTCGGCGACGACCTCGTGAACGACGTGCTCGGCGCCCAGGCCGCGGGCGTGACCGGGGTGCTCGTCCGGACGGGGAAGTTCCTGCCCACCGACCTGGAGCGCGCGAGCGCCGAGCCCGACCACGTGCTCGACTCGATCGCCGACCTGCCCCGGTGGCTGGGGTGAGCGGGCCAGGCTCCGACCGATCGCGGCTCGCCCGACGGCTGTTCGCCGCGATCGCGCCCGAGTACGACCGGATGGGCTCGGTGCTCTCGTTCGGCCAGGACCCTCGGTGGCGCCGCTTCCTCGTGTCGAGGGTGAACGCCATCCCCGGTGCGTGGGTCCTCGACGCGGCGACGGGGACCGGGCTCGTTGCCCGGGAGCTCGCGCGGCGGAACCTGCGCGTGGCGGCGCTCGACCCGAGCCGCGCGATGGTCCGTCGCGGCCTCGAGGCCACGCGCGCCGAGGGCCTCGACGAGCGGATCCGGTTCGTCGGCGGGCGGGCCGAGCGGCTCCCGTTCGCCGACGAGACGATCGACGCCGTCACCTTCACCTACCTCCTGCGGTACGTCGCCGACCCGGCGGCGACGATCGCGGAGCTCGTCCGCGTGCTCCGCCCCGGCGGCGTGATGGCCGCGCTCGAGTTCCACGTGCCGCAGGAGCCGTGGGCGCACGCGGGCTGGTGGGTGCACACGCGGGCCGTCATGCCGGCGCTCGGCTGGGCGGTCTCGCCCGGCTGGTACCGGACGGGGCGGTTCCTCGGCCACGACGTCACCGAGTTCTATCGGCGGTACCCCCTTCCGGTGCAGGTCCGCTGGTGGCAGGAGGCGGGGATGCGACGCGTGCGGACGACGCTGTTGTCGAACGGGGCGGCCGTGGTCACCTGGGCCGTCAAGACGAACCCGTTGCTGGATGGCTGAGGGGGGCGCGTCCTCGGAGCGGCCCGCCTTCTACGCCCTCGCGCGTGGCGGCTGGCGCGACTACTGGACGCTCCTGCACCCGCCGTACACCGTGTGGCACCTGTCCTACGTGGTGATCGGTGCGTCGCTCGCCGACGAGGTGCACGTCCGATGGCTGCTCGAGACGCTCGCGGCGTTCTTCCTGGCGATGGGCGTCGCGGCGCATGCGCTCGACGAGCTCAACGGCCGCCCGCTCCGGACACGGATCCCCGACCGCGTGCTGATCGGGTTGTCGGTCGTCGGTCTGGCCGGAGCGGTCGCGCTCGGTGTGCACGGGACGCTCGAGGTCTCGGTGTGGCTCTGGGCGTTCATCACCGTCGGCGGGTTCCTGGTCGTCGCGTACAACCTCGAGCTGTTCGGCGGCGCGTTCCATTCGGACGCATGGTTCGCGTTGGCGTGGGGCGCCTTCCCCGTCCTCACGGCGGCGTTCGCCCAGACAGCCACGGTCACGGTCGAAGCCGTCGTGGCGGCGGCCGCCTGCGCCGCGCTCAGCGCCGCCCAGCGCGTCCTCTCGACACCCGTCCGTCGCCTCCGCCGGCGGGCGACCCACGTCAGCGGCGAGATCACGTACGCGAACGGCACCACGCAGCCGATCGACGCCGCCACGCTGCGGGCGACGCCCGAGCGGGCCCTCCGGTGGCTCTCGCTGACGGTGCCGCTGCTCGCGGCCGCGATGCTGCTCGCGCGTCTGGCGTGAGCGGTCAGCCGACCTCGGTCGTGAGGACCCGAAGCACGTCGTCGGCGTAGCGCTCGAGCTTGGCCGGCCCGACGCCCGAGATGGCCGCGAGCGCCGCGCGGCTCGTCGGCCGCTCCTCCGCGATCGCGGCCAGCGTGGCGTCGTGGAACACCACGTAGGCGGGAACGCCATCCGCCTGTGCGCGGTCCCGGCGCCACGCGCGGAGACGTTCGAACAGCGGGCCGCGCTCGGCGACGGGGGCGCGCTCGCCGGCTACCCGCGGCGCTTGGCCGACGCCGAGCTCCGCGAGGAACGGGCTCGGCTGCGTCCGCGGCTCCGACGGCCACGACAGGTACAGGTGACGGCGTGCGCGCGTGATGCCGACGTAGAGGAGCCGTCGCTCCTCGACCGGGTCGGCGGCCGCGCGGCCCGAGCGGAACGGGAGCTCCTTGTCCAGCAGCCGGGGCAGGAACACCGCGTCGAACTCGAGCCCCTTCGCCCGGTGGTACGTGAGGAGGTTGACGCCGCGGCCCGAGCGCTCGGCCGCGAAGCGCGCGGCGAGCTCGGTCACGAAGCCGGCGAGGTCGCCGTCCGGATGCGCGGCCGCGTACTCGGCCGCGAGCGCTCGGAGCCGACCGAGGTCGGCCTGCCGCGTGACCTCCTCGGCGTCGTCGGGCTCGGCCAGCGGATCGTAGCCGACGGCGTCGGTGGCGCGTTCCACGGCCTCGGTCGCCGGGACACCGGGCTCCGCCCGCCGCAGCCGGGCCAGGATCGAGCGTGGCCCGGGCCGACGCAGGAACGCGCCGTCGCGGACCTGGTACGCGATGCCCGCCGCCGCGAGGGCCTCCTCGAACGGCTCCGACCGGGCGTTGATCCGGTAGAGCACCGCGATCTCCTCGAGCGGCGTGCCCTGGGCGTGCAGGCGGCGGATCTCGGCGACGACGAAGCCGACCTCGGCAGCGGTATCGGGGAGCGCGCGAGCCGTGGGGGCGGGCCCGTCGCTGTGGGTCGCGTGCAGCTCCTTGCGGAACCCGCCCAGGTGGGCGGCGAGCGCGTTCGCCACGGTCAGGACCTGCGGCGTCGAGCGGTAGTTCTCCTCGAGGCGGACCACCGTGGCGTCGGGGTACCGCTGGGGGAACGACAGGAGGTGCTCGGGTGAGGCGCCGGTGAACGTGTAGATCGTCTGGTGATCGTCCCCGACGACGCAGATCTCGGCCCGGCCGCCCAGCCAGCGCTCGAGGAGCGCCTGCTGCAGCGGGTTCACGTCCTGGTACTCGTCCACGGTGAACGCGTGGAAGCGCTCGCGGACGGCCGCCGCTGTGCCTGGGTGCTCGTCGAACATCCGGACCGCCAGGCCCAGCATGTCCTCGAAGTCGATCCGGCCGGTCCGTTGCTTGCGGCGCTCGTATCCGTCGTACACGCGCTGCATCAGCTCGGCGGGGATCGGTGGCTCGTGGCCGGTGCGCTCGAGCTCCTCGAGGTACCCGGAGGGCGAGACCATCCGGTTCTTCGCCCACTCGATCTCGTTCGCGAGCTCCCCGCGCGGTAGGAACCGGTGCGGCGGGGGCAGGGCGTTCGCGAGCGAGGCGATCAGCGGCGCCTTGGAGTCGAGCACGTCGGGGAGCGCCTGGCCGGTGGCCCCGGGCCACAGCCGCGAGAGCTGCGAGAGGCCGGCCGAGTGGAACGTGCGGGCCTCGACCCCCTCGACGTCGAGGCGCGCGAGCCGTTCCTTCAGCTCGCCGGCGGCCTTCTCGGTGAAGGTCACGGCCAGGATCGACCGCGGGGGGAAGGCGTCGACGGCGACCTGATAGGCGATGCGGTGCGTGATGGTGGTCGTCTTGCCGGTGCCCGCGCCGGCGAGGATCGCCACGGGTCCCCGCACCGCCTGCGCCGCCTGCCGCTGCGCGGGGTTCAGCCCCGCGAGGATCCGCTCCGCTCCCCGCATCGCGCGGAGCCTAGCAGCGCCTCCGGACACCGTGCGATGCTGGCTCCACCACGGACGAGGAGGAGCGATGGCCTTCGAGGGGCTGGGTGCGCTCGGGCAGATCCACGTGAGCGTGACGGACTTCGAGCGCTCGGTCGGGTTCTACCGGGACCTGCTCGGGCTACATCTCCTGTTCCAGGTCCCGGACCAGGAGATGGCGTTCCTCGACTGCGATGGCGTCCGCCTGTATCTCGGCAAGGCCGAGTCGGCCGAGTTCCGCTCGACCCCGCTCCTGTACTTCCGCGTGGACGACATCGCCGAGGCGTACGAGGCCCTGCGTGAGCGCCGCGTTCGGTTCACGAGCGAGCCGCACGTCGTCCACCGGACCGATACGACCGAGCTGCACGTCGCGTTCTTCACCGATCCGGACGGCACGCATCTGGGGCTGATGTCCGAGGTCGTGCGGGCCCCGGAGACCGCGGAGGACGATGCGGGCGCGGGCTAGAGGCTCGGGTAACGGAGCGGGAGTCCGCGGAACGGCGTCGGCGCGCTCACGATCGACCAGCCGCCGAGGCTCGAGACGGCGATCCGCTCGAGCCGGTCGCCGATGAAGGCGATGTTCGCGGGCTGATTGAGGACGACACCGTCCTGGTCCTCGGCGAGGACCTCGACGGCGCCGTCCGGCGCGATCGCGTACAGGCGGTCGGGGCGGTAGCACCCGACGACCAGCGTGCCGTCCTCGGCGAGCGCGATCCCGTCGGGCTGCGACCCGACGAGCGACACGACCGGGCTCGGACGTCCGGCGCGACCGTCGTCCTCGATCGGGATCGACACCACCTCGCGGCCGTGGGACTCGACCACGAGCAGCGCGCGGCCGTCGCGCGACAGGCAGCAGCCGTTCGGGAACCGCGGAACGTCACCGGTCCACACGATCGTCCTTCCGTCGCGCGACACGCGGAAGACGAGCCCGTCGTCGGCGCCCCACTCACCCGAGTCCGTCACGTAGAGGTTCCCAGCGTCGTCGAACGCGGCGAAGTTCGGGACCCGCATCGAGCGCTCGGGCGTGCCGGCGGACCACCTCGAGACCGCACCGTCGCGAGATACCCGCATCACCGCGGCGTTCCCCACGTCGCAGGCGTAGACGTCGCCGCGCCCGTCCAGCGTCACGCCGTAGATGAACCCGTCCGTCGTCGCCACCTGCTCGACCGAGCCGTCGCGTTCGATCCGATAGATCTGGCCCGTCTCGCCGCCGGCGTACAGGGCGCCGTCCGGGCCGAGTGCGATGCCCTCGGGATGGTCGAGATCGGCCGCGACGGTCTCGAACGCCTCAAGCATCGGTGGAGACCCTGGCTCGGAGGGCCGAGATCATCTCGACCGCCTCGGCCCCGTCCGCGTCCGGGCCGGCGACGAGGACACGGGCCACGTACGGGCCGTCCCGCCAGGCGGCGAGCGCCACGACCTGCTCCTTCGGACAGCATCCGTCGGGGACGTGGATGTAGATCGGAACACCGTCAAGCCGGTGCTCGGTCGCGAGATCGGCCCGCCCGATCAGGTCGCTCGCATGGTCGCCGAGCCAGTCCAGGTAGCGCGCGGCGCCGGCCTCGGAGCCGAAGCGTATGAGGACGGCATCCAGCCGCCGGACCCCAGGCAGGGTGGAGATGTACGAGCGCTCGACGGCGGACGCGAACCCCGCCGCGTCGAGCACGTCCGCGAGGCTCTCTGGCTCGATCGCCTCGGCCGCGAGGCGCTCGGCGTCGATCCGCGTGACCCCCGCGGAGCGGAGCCCCGAAACGTCGGTCGGGAGCGCCCCGCCGGGGATCTCCTCGCGGCCGCACGCCGCGAGCAGAACGGAGGCCGACGCCACGGCGACGACCCGTCCGAGGCGGCGCCCCGGCGATGTACGAACAGGCATTCCCCTCCCGCGGTCGGGGGCGCATAATACGCCGACCCCGGTGGGGGTCCGAAGGAGGGGGCGATGGGGGACGGCGTGCGCACACCCGATGATCGACCGTTCGGGCTGCGTCTGGATCGGCGAGGGTTCCTCGGCATGTCCGCCGTACTGGCGGGGTCGGGACTGCTCGCCGCGTGCAAGAAGGCAGAGGTCGTGAGCGGCACCACCACCGGCGCGACGGGGGCGTCGCCGTCGCCGAGACCGCCGCTCGAGCAGGAGCCGGGCGGGCTGGAGGTCTACGACTGGGGGGGCTACGGGGACGGCGCGTACTACCCGAAGGAGGAGCGCCAGTACCTCTGGAAGCAGTACGAGACCGCGACCGGCGACACGCCGACGTTCATCCTGTTCGAGGACGACGACTCGGGATACGCAAAGGTGGCCGCCGGCGCACGGTACGACGTCGTGCACCCGTGCGCCTATCGGTTCGGCGACTGGGTGGCGCTCGACGTCCTCCAGCCGTGGGACACGTCACTCCTCGCGAACTTCTCGTCACTGAACCCGACCCTGCAGTCCTTCGGGAACTTCGACGGGCAGCAGTACTTCGTCGTCGCGGACTGGGGGTTCGCCGCGCCGATGTACCGGGCGGACACGGTCGAGCCGCAGGAGGACTCGTGGGGACTCCTGTGGGACGACCGCTACGAGGGCAAGATCTCGTGGTGGGACAGCCTGAACATGCTCGTGGTCGCCGGCTACTACCACGGCGTCGCCGACCCGTGGGCGATGACGGACGACGAGCTGGCCGAGATGCGGGACTTCCTGATCTCGAAGAAGGGGCTCGTCAGCTTCTTCTGGGGTCAGTCCTACGACCTTTTCCGCGCGTTCAAGCAGGAGGAGGTCTGGATCGGCTACGCATGGCCCGACGCATGGGTGTACGCGAAGGGCGCCGGGTTCGACGTGGTCTACTCCGAGCCGAAGGAGGGACGGACCTCCTGGTACTGCGGCTTCGGGATGTTCGCGGACACCCAGAACTACCACCATGCCCACGCCTACGCGGACGCGTGGACCAGCACGAAGGCAGCCGAGTTCTTGCTGAACTACTACGCGTACGGGCACACGAACACGGACGTCGACCTCGCGATCATCTCGGAGGACATCGTGGAGGCCTTCAGCCTGGACGATCCGAGCGTGCTCGATGAGCCCCGCACGCATGCGGAGCGACCGATCGAGCGCCGCGACGTGTACAGCGAGTACTGGAGCGAGGTGAAGGCGGCCTGACGCCCGCCGAGCGCAGGCCCCGAGGATGAGCGTCGTCGACGTCCGGGCGGACGCCGCTTCCGCGCGGCGCCGCTCGGACCGGCGTGCCACGGCCGGACTGCTGTCGGCGCCGCTCGCGTGGCTCCTGGTCTTCTTCGTCCTGCCCGTAGCCTTCGTCGCCGCCTACAGCGTCGGCGCGGTCCAGATCTTCCCAACCGACGGGACGGTGTCCCTCGCCGACTGGGAGCGGTTCCTCACGGGCGGCTCGATCTACCTCGGGCTGTTCTGGAAGTCGGTGGTGACGTCGCTCGTCGTATCGATCGCCGTCGTGCTGCTGGCGTATCCGATCGGCTACTTCCTCGCGCTCTGCGTCCGCAAGCGCAAGTACGTCCTGCTGCTCGTGATCATCGCTCCGTTCCTCACGAGCTTCCTGCTCCGCGTCCTGGCCTGGAAGGTGATCCTGGGCGACCAGGGCGTCGTGAACTCGCTCCTGTTCTGGTTGAACATCCGGGCGCCGGCCGATCCGGTCCCTTGGCTCCTGTACAGCCGCTTCACGGTGATGCTCGTGCTGGCGTACGTCTGGGTGCCGTTCGTCGCGCTGCCGATCTTCGTGAGCCTGGACAACCTCGATCGGAGCCTGCTCGAGGCAGCCGGCGATCTCGGCTCCAGCCGGTGGCGGACGTTCCTCAGGGTGACGCTGCCCCTCAGCTTCCCCGGGATCATGGCCGCGTTCGTGTTCGTGTTCGTGCCGACGATCGGCGAGTTCGTCACGCCGCAACTGGTGGGCGGGACCGAGGGCTACATGTACGGCAACGCGATCAACGACCTGTTCACCGAGGGTCTGGACTGGCAGTCGGGGTCGGTGCTCGCGCTGTTCCTGCTGCTCGTCGTGGCTGGCCTCATGGTGCTGTTCGGCCGGTGGGTCCAGGTCCGGAGCGTGGCTGCATGAGCGACATCGCCGCCTCTGGACGCGCTCGCGGGCTGTTGAACCTGTTCTTCGGTGCGCTCGTGCTGTTCCTGTATGCGCCGATCGCGATCCTCGCGCTCTTCTCGTTCAACGACGGCGATGTTGCCTTCCCGCTCCAGGGCTTCACGACGCACTGGTACCGGGACGCCCTGACGAATCCCACGCTGATCGGCGCGCTCGAGCGCAGCATGATCGTGGCCGCGGCGTCGAGCGTGATCGCGGTGGCCCTCGGCATCCTGGCGGCGTTCGCGCTCGTGCGCAGACGGTTCATGGCGAAGTCGGCCGTCTCGGCGCTGCTGTTCTCGCCCCTCGTCGTGCCGTACCTCGTGTTCGGGATCTCGCTGCTCGTGCTGTTCACGGCCCTGGACAAGGTCCTGACGGACACGATGGGCGTCTACATCGGGCTGGGGCTGCACTCGGTGGTGATCGGTCACGTCGTCGTGTCCCTCCCGTACGCGATCCTCACGATCATGCCGCTGCTCGAGCGTCTGAGCCTCTCGCTGGACGAGGCCGCCAGGGACCTGGGCGCCGGCCCATGGGAGACCTTCCGCCGCGTCACCCTGCCGCTGCTGCTCCCCGCGATCGTCTCCTCGTTCCTCATCGCGTTCACGCTGTCGTTCGACGAGTACGCGATCGCGTCGTTCCTCGCCGGCACGCAGCCGACATGGCCGGTGTACCTGTTCGCGCAACTGCGCGTGCCCAGCCTGCTGCCGCAGCTCGTCGCGGTCTCGACGATCGTGCTGATCGCCTCGGTGCTGGTGGTCGGCGGCGCCGAGATCGGTCGCCGGGTCGCCGAGCGACGCTACGCGGAAAGCCTGCCCGAGGCCGGCTGAGGACCGTATCACCGCGAGTCGCTACCCTGGTCGCCATGGGACGGCCGACCACGATCGCCGAGCTGCGGGCCTCCGGGTACCGCGACCGGACCGTGAAGGAGGAGCTCCGGGCGAACCTGCTGGAGCGCCTCGAGCGCGGCGAGGACCTGTTCCCGAGCATCGTGGGGTTCTCGGACTCGGTCCTGCCGGCGCTCGAGCGCGGGATCCTCGCCGGCCACGACCTGATCCTGCTCGGCGAGCGCGGGCAGGCGAAGACCCGATTGATCCGCCGGATCGTGGACCTGCTCGACGAGGAGGCCCCGGCGATCGCCGGCTGCGAGGTGAACGACCATCCGTACCGGCCGATCTGCACCCGGTGCCGACACCTCGTCGTGGACGAGGGCGACGCGGTGGCGATCCACTGGATCGGCCGCGAGGACCGGTACGCCGAGAAGCTCGCCACGCCGGACACCTCGGTGGCCGACCTGATCGGCGACGTCGACCCGATCCGCGTCGCCGAGGGCCGGTACCTGGCCGACGAGCTCACGATCCACTACGGGATGATCCCGCGCACGAACCGCGGGATCGTCGCGATCAACGAGCTCCCCGACCTACCCGAGCGCATCCAGGTCGCCCTGTTCAACATCCTCGAGGAGCGGGACGTGCAGATCCGCGGTTACCGCGTGCGGCTGCCGCTCGACCTGCTGCTCGTCGCGACCGCGAACCCCGACGACTACACGCACCGCGGACGGATCGTGAGCCCGCTGAAGGATCGGTTCGGAACGCAGGTCCGCACCCACTACCCGGAGACGATCGGCGAGGAGATCCGGATCATGGACCAGGAGGCGCGTCCCTCGGCCGCGTCCGTCCCGGTCCGCGTCCCCGTGTACATGAAGGAGATCCTCGCGGCGCTCACGGCTGAGCTCCGACGCTCGCCGCACGTGAACCACCGCAGCGGGGTGAGCGTCCGGTATTCGATCGGAAACCTCGAGGTGCTCCAGGCCGCCGCGGTCCGGCGGGCGGCGAGGACGGGCGAGCCTGAGGCCGTCCCGCGGATCTGCGACCTGCCGGCCGTCCTGGAGTCCAGCCTCGGCCGCGTCGAGTTCGACACGATCGAGGAGGGGCGCGAGGAGGAGATCCTGGCCCGGGCGCTGAAGACCGCCGAGCTCGAGGTCTTCCGCCGCCGGCTGTCGGGATACGACTTCGGGCCGCTGCTCTCGCGCTTCGCCGACGAAGGCTTCGCGATCGAGACCTCCGACCTCACGCCGGCCTCGGAGCTGCTCGCCGGCATCGGCGAGCTGCCGGGGCTCGCGAAGCTGCTCGACCGCCTGGCCGTTGAGGAGGAGTCGCCCGGAGTCGCCGCCAGCGCGCTCGAGTTCGCGCTCGAGGGCTCGCACCTGTCGCGACGGCTGAACAAGCAGGTCCTTGGGCGTCCGGGCGTCTCCCGGTACGAGGGCGCCGGCGGGGATTAGCCCTCGGGCGGCGGCACGCAGCGGGCGTCGGCCTCAGCCTCGAGCATGCTGCGGGTCTCGTCGTTCGCGGCGTCGTCGGCTCGGTTCCGCAGCTGGAACGGGTCGCGGGTCAGGTCGTACAGCTCCACCTCCCGGACGGCGCCGTCGACGTAGGTCCGGACGAACGCCCACCTTCGCAGCCGGAGCGCGCAGAAGCTCGGCCGACCGGTCGCCTCCGCCGCGTGCTCGACCACGAAGCCGTCGCGCAGCGAGGAGTCGGACTCGAGCAGGAACGGGACGAGGCTCCTGCCGTCGACCGCCGGCGCGGGGACGTCCGCGACCTCCGCGATCGTCGGCGCGAGATCGATGCCGAGCGCGAACGCCCGGCTGCGCGAGCCGGGGTCGGCGACGAGGGTGTCGAACCGGATGACCAGCGGGACTCGGATCGACTCCTCGTAGGGGACGCCCTTGCCGATCCAGCGGTGCTCTCCCCACTGGTAGCCGTTGTCCGAGGTGAAGACGACCATCGTGTCCCGCAGCCGCCCGAGCGTCCGGAGCGTCGAGAGCAGCTCGCCGACGCCGCGGTCGACGGCCAGGAGGGACCGCAGCTGGGCCACGCGGAGGGCGTCGAGTTCCCGCTCGTCGTCCCGGTCCAGCCGGTCCAGCCTGCGCACGTATCGGGGCTTGTCCGAGACGTCGCGCTCGTCGAAGCTCGGGGACCGGTACGGGGCAAGGTTCCGGAGCGCGCCCGCGTCTCGAGGGTCGGGCGTCGCCGGTGGGTGCGGCGCGTGGTAGGCGACGATCGCGAAGAAGGGGGTGTCCGCGAGGGTCGACGACAGGAACCCCTGCGCCGCTCGCGTGAGGACGCGCGTCGAGTAGTCGCCGGGATCGTCGCCGTACCTGAGGACGCTGCCGTCGCCGTTCGTGGCGTCGAGCAGGCGGTAGTCGAGGTAGTACTCCTCCGCGCCCGCGAGCCACGTGTCCCAGCCGGGTGGGACGTAGCCGGACGCCGGGTCGTACCCGTTCAGGTACTTGCCGAACAGCCCCGTCCGGTAGCCGACGTCGTCGAGCCGGGTCGCGATCGTCGCCGCGTCGTCGAACGACGCGAAGCCCCCGTTCGGACCCGCGTTCGCCCACACCCCGGTGGTGTGCGAGTAGCCGCCGGTGAGTAACGAGACCCGGCTGGGACAGCAACTCGGGTTCGTGACGTACGCGCGCGTGAACCGGACGCCGTGGCGGGCGATCCGTTCCCGCACCTCGGGCATCGCGCGGAGGGTGTCCCACCGCTGATCGTCCGTGAGGATCACGAGGACGCTCGGAGGGCGGTCGGCTGCGTCCGCGGGACGGCGATCGACCGGCGGGTCGTCCAGCGGCACGCACGAGCAGGACAGGGTCGCCAGGACGAGCGCCGCCGCTATCGCGGTCTGCACGCCGGCCATCCTAGCCGTGGCCGGCGCCGGTAGGATTCGCCCGTGTCCGCGATCCACCAGGTCCTCGGATTCGCCGTGGTCGGCGTCTTCGCGCTCGGCTGGGTGTGGGGCCTCGGGGCGTGGATCGCCAAACGTGGGCCCGGCGGGCGCTTCTGGCTGTGGCTCACCGTCGCGCAGGTGGTCGCCGGGGCGCAGGCGATCCTGGGGATCGTGCTCCTCCTGATGGGGCGTCGGATGGCCACCCCCGGCACCCTCGGCGATGTCCTGCACTACGTGTACGGGTTGCTGCCGATCCTGCTGTTCGTGTTCGCACACGTCGTGGCGCGAGCCGGGAGCGCCAGGCTGATCGGCATCGACCGTCCGGTCCGTCCGTGGGTGCCGTTCGCCTGGGTGTCGTTCATCTGCTTCGGCCTGACGTCGCGAGCCTTGATGACCGGCCTGGGCATCGGATAGGAACGGGGCATGCCCGTGTTCCGCCGCGCGCGCCCGCCGACGCCGACCGAGGGGGACCATCGCGCGCTCCGCTCGGCGCTCGGCGCGCTCGACCCGTGGTCGTTCTGGGCGGTTCGGCTGGACGACGGCGACGTCGACTACGCGGTCCTCGGAACGACGGGCGCGTTCGCGCTCGCGATCGTCGGGCTCGAGGGCTTCGCCGAGCCGAGCGGGAACGGCCTGCGGATCGGAGGCGCCGAGGTCGGCGGCTTCCGCGAGGTGGTCCGCGGCGCCCGGCGCCTGCACGGGCGCCTGCTCGAGGCGTCCGTGTTCGCCGACGTGCAGCCGGTGCTCTGCCTCACGAGGGCGACGGCCGGGTCCTCGAGGTCGATCCGCGAGGTCCGAGTCGTGCGCCTGGAGGACCTCGTCGCCGAGATCTCGGGGCGTCCGCGCTCGCTCGATCCGGGGACCGCCCGACGGGCGGCCGAGGCGCTCGGGCCCGTCCTGCGCAGCGCGTCGGGTCCGCGCCCCGACGTCGAGGACTGATCCGCTCTCCTTCCGCGCGACCCGGCGTACGCTGGTCCGCACATGCGGATCCGGTACTCGCGCTGGGACGACTCGCAAGACCCCTTCGGCCCCGACCTGCCGCCGGCCGACCTGCTCGAGGAGCTGTCGGACGACGTCCTGTCCGGCGTGGGCGCTCGTGACGCGATCGACCGGCTGCTGCAGCGCGGGATGCGCGGTCGGTTCTCGGGCCTCGACGCGATCCGGTCGCGGCTGCGGTCGGCGCGCGAGCGCGAGCAGGAGGCGCTGAACCTCACGGGCCCGCTCGAGGAGGTGCGGGAGCGGTTGGAGGAGATCCTCGAGCGCGAGCGCTCCACCCTGGCATTCCGCGCGGAGGACGACGCGCGGATGCGCGAGGCGTTGCTCGACACGCTTCCGCCGGACGCCCCGGGAAAGATCCGCGAGCTCCAGGACTACCGGTTCGCGGACCGGCAGGCGCAGCGCATGTTCGACGAGCTGATGGAGCACCTGCGCGAGCAGGTGATGGGCGCGCACTTCCGCAACATGGCCGAGGGCCTCCGCAGCGCCTCACCGGAGGAGCTCGCGCGGTTCCGCAACATGCTGGCCGAGCTGAACGACATGATCGAGCGGCGCGATCGAGGCGAGCCCTACGACTTCGATGGCTTCATGCAGCGCTACGGCGATCTGTTCCCCGACCAGCCGAGGACGCTCGAGGAACTGCTGGAGAACATGGCGCGCCGGATGACCGCGATGTCGCGGCTGATGGCGTCGCTCACACCGGAGCAGCGCGCCGAGCTCCGAGCCCTCGCCGAGCAGGTGATGCAGGACATGGACCTGGCGTTCGAGGTCGACCGTCTGGGCGCGAACCTGGCCTCGATGTTCCCCGACATGGCGTGGGGCGAGCCGGGTGCGCCCGGCGAGGGCGGGGGCGCGATGCCGCTCTCGGCGACGGTGGACGCGATGGAGCGGCTGCACGACTACGAGGAGCTCGAGCGCTCGACGCGTCAGCAGTACCCGGGCGCCACGATCGACGACGTCGACGAGGACGCGGTTCGTCGAACGCTCGGCGAAGAGGCCGTCCACGACGTCCGCCGGCTGAAGCGGATCGAGCGCGCCCTCGACGAAGCCGGCCTGCTCACGCGCCGGGACGGCAGGCTCGAGATCACCCCCAAGGGGGCGCGGAAGCTCGGCGAGCGGGCGCTCGTGAAGGTGTTCGAGCGCCTGCGCCGCGATCGCGAGGGCACCCACGAGGCGCGCGACGCCGGCGGACAGACCGAGCCGACGGGGGCGACGAGGCCGTGGCGGTTCGGCGACGCGGGTCAGATCGCCGTCCAGCGCTCCATCTACAATGCGATCGTCCGGCAGGGGGGCGAGGGGTGGACGCCGGACGCGGGGTCGCTGCGCCTGGAGCCCGGCGACTTCGAGCTCGTCGACGCCGAGCAGCGGACCGAGACCGCGACCGCGCTGCTGCTGGACCTGTCGTTCTCGATGCCGCTCCGCGGACACTTCGTGCACGCGAAGAAGATGGCGCTCGCGCTGCACGCGCTGATCGAGGGCAGGTACCCGCACGACACGCTGTACCTGATCGGCTTCAGCGACTACGCGCGGCGGATGGAGCCTCGGGACCTGGCGACGCCGGGCTTCGAGCGCGTGTACGGGACGAACATGCATCACGCCTTCAACCTGGCCGGGCGGCTGCTCGCCGAGCACCCGCGGTCCTCGCGCCAGGTGATCATGGTCACCGACGGCGAGCCGACCGCGCACCTCGAGGGCGAGCAGTCGTTCTTCTCGTGGCCGCCGGTATCGCGGACGATCGAGCTCACGCTGGCCGAGGCGATGCGCCTGGCGAAGGCGGGCGTGACGCTGAACATCTTCATGCTCGAGGAGTCCCCCGGGCTGATCCGGTTCATGGAGCGCCTGGCCGAGCTCACCGCCGGCCGGGTGTTCCTGATGGACGACCGGGAGCTGGGCGCGTTCGTCGTCCGCGACTACGTCGCCCGCCGCGCGCGCTGACCGTTCAGCCCGCGTCCCACCAGAGCGTGGCGACCGCCTGGTCGGCGGGCCCGGCCGACCACAGCCCGTCGTGCTCGACCAGGCGGTCGCCGAGCGCGTCGGCGATTTCGGCGTCCCGCTCGGGCGCTAAGCACAGGCGCCGGCGGACGAGCGTGACCGCGTCCTCCCGCCGCTCGAAGCCGCTCGAGCGCGGCCGGCGGACCTCGATCTCGTGCCGGACTGGGTATCCGAGCTCCGAAATCGCCTCGGCCGCGTCGGCGGAGGTCGGCCCGTCGGGGCGCCGCAGGTCGTGGAAGCGGAGCCACAGGTCGCTCATCCACGCGAGCGGATGATGGTCGGTGATCTCGATCACGGTGCGACGGCGGGCGTGCTGGGCGAGGGCGCGCACGAAGGGGTCCAGGTCCTGGACGTTGTAGAGGACGTGGTGGCAGACGACGACGTCCGCCGGGGCGACCTGGGCGGCGACGTCCGGCCATCGGCCGAGCACGGTGCGGACGTCTGCCCCCGACGTCGCCCCCTGGAAGGCGTCCAGCATGCCCTCGGACTCGTCGACCCCGGTGAGGTGCGCGGCGGGCGGGGCGAGCGGGAGCGAAGCGGCACCGCCCCCGACGCCGACGTCGAGGACCGAGCCGCCCTCGGGCAGCGCCTCGCGCGCCCGGCGGGTCGACAGCGAGGGCTCGAGCGCCGCGGCCGTGTCCGCGCGCTGACGCATCAGGTCCGGCGGGTAGCCCCACGGCGACTCGGGAGCCCGCGCCAGGATGTCTTCGGGCACCCCCCATCCGGGGAGGAGGTCGCGCCACCGCTCGACCGCGTTCACGCTGCCACTGTAGAGTCCGGCACGGCGATGGACCTCGGCCCCACGGAGGAGGAGCGGCTCCGCGTCTTCACGGCCGCGGAGCTCGCGCGACGGACGCTCGAGCGCGGTCTGCGGCTGAACTCTCCCGAGGCCATCGCGCTGATCTGCGACGAGATGCACATGGTGGCGCGTGGCGGCGGCTCGTTCGACGAGGTCGTCGACGCCGGACGGCGCGCGCTCGCGCCCCAGCAGGTGATGGACGGTGTTCCCGATCTCCTGACCGAGATCCGTCTGGAGGTGCTGCTCGAGGACGGGTCCAGGCTCGTGGTGCTCCGGGACCCGCTCGGCGAGCCATCGGCAGCGGGGCCAGGAGCCGTGGTCGCGTCCGACGTCGACGTCGCGCTCTCCCCGGGGCGCGAGCGCCGCTCGCTCTCCGTCACGAACACGTCGGAACGACCGGTCCGCGTCTCGTCCCATTACCCCTTCTGGCGGGCGAACGCGCGGCTGGCGTTCGACCGCGAGCTCGCGCTCGGCTTCCGCCTCGACGTGCCGGCGGGGTCGTCCGTGCGATGGGGACCGGGCGAGACGCTGCAGGTCGGCCTCGTCGCCTACGGGGGAGAGGCGACCGAGCGATGAGCACACCCAGGCAGGACGGGCTTCGTATGCCGGCCGAGTGGGAGCCGCACGCGGCCACGTTCATGGAGTGGCCGATGCGAGCGGACCTGTGGGGCGACCGGTACGGGCAGGCGTGCAGGGACTACGCGGAGGTCGCCAACGCCATCGCGGCGTTCGAGCCGGTGATCATGGTGACGGACCCGTCGCAGGTCGGCGCGGCGCGCGCGCTCCTGAGCGGCGCCGTCGAGATCCTGCCGATCCCGATCGACGACTCGTGGATGCGCGACAACGGGCCGATCTTCGTCGTCGATGGCTCCGGCGGGGTCGCGCTCGTCCACTTCCGCTTCAACTCCTGGGGTGAGAAGTTCCTCCCGTGCGACAAGGACGCCGAGGTGCCGCGGCACGTCGCGGCGCACCTGGGGATGCACCGCTACGAGGCGCCGATGGTCCTGGAGGGCGGCTCGTTCTTCGTGGACGGGGAGGGGACGCTCGTGACGACCGAGCAGTGCCTGCTCCACCCCAACCGCAACCCGAGGATGAGCCGCGCGGAGATCGAGCGGACCCTGCGCGACTACCTCGGGGTCTCGGAGGTCGTGTGGCTCGGGAAGGGTCACTCGACGGACCGGGACACCGACGGGCACGTCGACGGCGTGCTCCAGTACGTCCGTCCCGGTGTCGTGATGCTCCTCGCTCCCGCAGACCCCCAGGATCCCGACCACGAGCCCGGCGTCGAGAACCTCCGTCGTCTCCGCGAGGCGCGCGACGCGCGCGGGCGCGCGCTCGAGGTCATCACGCTGGACCCGGGCCCCCCGAACGGCCTCTCGTACATGAACTTCTACCTCCCGAACGGCGGCGTCGTGGTTCCGGTCGTCGGGCGGCCCGAGGAGGACGATCCGCCGCTCGCGCAGATCGCAGCGGCGTTCCCCGAGCGCGAGGTCGTGCCGGTCTCGGGATGGACGATCCACGAGGGGGGCGGCGGGCCGCACTGCATCACGCAGCAGCTGCCCGTCGGCGTGCCGATCCGGTGAGGCTCTCGCGGGCCGACTACGTCCGACGGTACGGACCGACCGCGGGCGACCGGGTGCGTCTGGCCGACACGGACCTGTGGGTCCGGGTCGAGGCGGATCACCTCGACGCCGGCGACGAGCCGATGTGGGGGTACGCGAAGAACCTCCGGTCGCGACAGACGCAGTTCGATCGCGCGACCGCGGACGACGAGCTCGACATGGTGCTGGCCGGCGTGCTCGTGATCGACCCGCTGCTCGGCGTGGTGAAGACGAACGTCGGGATCAAGGACGGCAGGATCGTCAACGTGGGCCGGGCCGGCAGCCCAGCGACCTCGGACGGCGTGGAGCTCGTGATCGGCCCGAACACCTGGCCGGTGAACGGCTACGGCCTGATCGCGACGGCCGGCGCGATCGACAGCCACGTGCACCTCATCACGCCGAGGCTCGTGCCGGCAGCGCTCGCCGGCGGCGTGACGACCCTGATCACGGCGGGCTTCGAGGAGCCGCCGTACGTGATGGAGCGGACGTATCTCGCCTTCGAGGACGTGCCGGTGAACCTTGGCCTGCAGGCGAGCGCGCGGACCGACCTCGGCGAGCCGGTCGAGCGCGTGCTGGATGCCGGCGCCTGCGGCCTGAAGATCCACGAGGACTGGGGCGCGTACCCGGAGGTCGTGGACGCGGTGCTCGGCGTCGCCGATGCGCACGACGTGCAGGTGTGCCTGCACACCGACGGGCTGAACGAGTCGTGTGAGCTCGACGACACGGTCGCGGCGATCGCCGGCCGCACCGTTCACGCCTACCACGTCGAGGGCGTGGGCGGCGGGCACGTGCCCGACCTGATCGGCATCGTGCGCGAGCCGAACGTGATCTGCTCGTCGACGACGCCCACGATCCCGTACGGTGCGGCGACGGCCGCGGAGCATCTCGAGATGATCCTGGCCGTCCACGGCGGGTCGGCCGCCGTGCCGGAGGACGCCGAGTCCGCCAACGAGCGGATCCATCCCGAGACGATGGCGGCCGAGGGCCCGCTGCACGAGCTCGGCGCCATCCAGATCGTGAACAGTGACTCGCAGGGGATGGGCCGCATCGGGGAGACGGTGCGCCGCACGTTCCAGCTCGCGCATGCGATGAAGCGATGGCGCGCGACCGAGGCGGGTGGCGGGTGGCCGGAGGCGCCGGTCGTACGGCGCTCGGCTCCAGGCCCCGACACGCCCGACGCCGAGCCCGAGGACAACGAGCGCGTGCTTCGCTACCTCGCGAAGGTGACGGTCGAGCCCGCGATCGTGCACGGCGTGGCGACCGAGGTGGGCAGCCTCGCGCCCGGCCGTCTCGCCGACATCGCGCTGTGGCGCCCCGAGCGCTTCGGCGTGCGGCCGGAGGTCGTCCTCAAGGCCGGGGCGTTCGCGTGGGGGGCGCTCGGACAGGGCAACGCGAGCGTCGAGGGCGTGCAGCCCGTGCGCCAGGGGCCGCACTGGGGCGCGACGGGCCGGGCCGGCGCGTCGATCTCGACGACGTTCGTCTCGCGCGCCGCGCTCGAGGCAGGGATCCGCGAGCGCCTCGGCAGCCGCCGACGGTTCGTGGCCGTCCGGGACACGCGGGGGATCACGCGAGCGTCGCTCGTCGCGAACCGGGCGGCGCCGCCGATCACGGTGCATCCCTCGGATGGGCGTGTGGTCCTCGAGGGGCGGGTCCTGGCCGCCGAGCCGGTGGCCGAGGTTCCGCTCTCGCGCCGCTACCTCCTCGCGTAGCCCGGCTCAGCGATCGAGCTCTCGGAGGACCTCATCGGTGTGCTCGCCGAGTCTGGGGGGCGGGCGTCGCACGCGTGGGAGCTCGCCGTCGAGCCGGATCGGATCGCCGACCAGGCGCAGCGCTCCGCGCTCGGGGTCGTCGACCTCCTGGACCATCCGCGCGCCCTCGGGCGTGGCGAACACCTCGTCCATCCGCAGGACCGGCGAGCTCGGGACGCCCACGACCTCGAGAGCGGCGAGCCACTCGTCCGCCGGCCGCCGGCGGAACGCCTCGGCGAGGAGCGGGAGCAGCTCCTCCCGGTGCCGGACGCGAGCCTCGTTCGTCGCGAAGCGCTCGTCGGCGGCCAGGTCCGGTCGCCCGAGCACCTCGCAGGTCCGCTCGAACATCCGGTCGTTGCCGGCCGCCAGGATGAATGGACGGTCGGCGGCCTCGAACAGCTGGTAGGGAACGATGTTCGGGTGTTGGTTGCCGAGCGGACCCGGCACGACGCCGCCGAGCAGGTAGTTCGCCGCCTGGTTCACGGTGGCGGCCAGACTGGTCTCGTACAGCGAGACGACGATCCGCCGGCCGCGTCCGGTCGCCCGGCGCTCGAGCAGCGCGGCCAGGATCCCGTTCGCGGCGTAGAGGCCGCAGATCACGTCGAGGAGCGCGACGCCCACCTTCGTCGGCTCGCCGCCCGGTTGGCCGGTGAAGCTCATGAGCCCCGAGAGCGCCTGGACGATGATGTCGTAGCCGGGACGCGAGGCGGACCCTCCCTCGTCGCCGAACGCGACGAGCGAGCACGTCACCAGGTCCGGTCGCTCGGCGGAGAGCGAGTCGTGATCGAGGCCGAAGCGGGCCATGAGCCCCGGTCGGAAGTTCTCGACGACGACGTCGGCCGAGAGCGCCAACCGACGCGCGGCGGCCGCTCCCTTGGCCGTCAGCAAGTCGAGCGCGATCGAGCGCTTGTTGCGGTTCAGCGACAGGAAATATGCCGCGTCGTCCCCGACGAACGGTGGACCCCAGCCCCGCGTGTCGTCGCCCGTCCCCGGCCGCTCGACCTTGATCACGTCGGCGCCCAGGTCGGCGAGGAGCATCGTGGCGAGCGGTCCGGCGAGGACCCGCGAGAAGTCCGCCACGCGAACGCCCTCGAGCGGCAGTCGATCGGTCGGATCGGCGTCCTGCACCGGCGCTCCTGACGGGCGTGCGAACGGTAGGCGTGGAAAAGCGGCGCCGCCGGAACCCGAAGGTCCCAGCGGCGCCATCTGCTTTGTACACCCTCGGACGCGGGCCGTCAAATCGAACGCCGCCGTGATTGGACGGGCTGGCGCGGAGGCGTCGATTGGGCAAGGATACGGACATGAACCAGGAGAGCCTCGAGCGCGCGAACGCCTTCTTGGCGGCGATCGCCGCCCGCGTGCAGCCGGGCGAGCTGCTCGAGACCACGCCGACGCAGCTGGGACGCGACATCGGCGTCGAGGAGCCCCTCGCGGCCGCTCGAGCGGTCCGAGCGCTACTCGCGCGGCGGCGCCTCGAGGCCGAAGGAGGTCGGTACCGACTGCTGGACGCCGCGCCGATCCAGCCCGGCGAGAAGGAGCAGGTGCCCAGGCCTCGTCGCGCGAAGACGAAGTCGGCCCGACGCGGCTCGCGCGCGGCCGCCGGGCACCCCGGTCGGCCGACGTACTCGGAGGTCGGTCGCGAGGCGATCGACCGGCTCGTCGAACTCGGCAAGGAGGTCGCATCGCTCCGGGCCGGCCTGCGGACCGCCCGCGACGAGGCCCGCGAGGCCCGCGAGGCCCGCGACGACGCCGAGCGCCGCGCCCGTACCCTCGCGGAACGGGTCCGCGAGCTCGAGGGCCGCGCCGAGATGGCCGAGTCGAACCTCCGGACGCTTCTCGCCGCGGCGAGGGGTGCCGGACGCGACCAGGTCGGCGACACCGAGATGGAGGCGATCCTCGGCGTCCTGAAGGGCGGCGAGGGCGAGGAGGGCGGCGAGGGCGAGCAGGGTGGCGGCAGCACCGCCGTCCCGGCCGGGTCCTAACCCTCCATCGGCGGTGGCGGGGGGGCGCTCTCGACGCCCGCCTCGCGAGACATCAGGTGGCACGCGGCGAAGTGCCCCGGCCGGAGCTCCTGCAGCCCGAGATCCCGTTCCCGACAGGCGGGGAGCACGCCGGCGGCCTCCGCGGCCCCGGTCGCCACCGCGGGGCAGCGCGGGTTGAAGCGGCAGCCGGGGGGGATGCTCGTCGGGTCGGGCGGCTCGCCGGCGAGGAACGGGCGGTCGATGCCGCCCGCCTCGGGCACGACCTCGAGCAGCGCCTTCGTGTACGGGTGGATCGGGTTCGTCAGGACGCTCTCGGCGGGACCGATCTCGACGATGCGTCCCAGGTACATGACGGCGACGCGGTCGGCGATCGTCCACGCCAGGCCGAGATCGTGCGTCACGACCAGCATCGCGATGCCGAGGTCGTTCCGCAGGCCGAGGAGGAGCTTGAGGATCTCGCCGCGGACCGACGCGTCCAGGCTGGAGACCGGCTCGTCGGCGACGATGATCTCGGGATCGAGGACGAGTGCGCCGGCGATGACGACGCGCTGGCGCTGCCCTCCCGAGAGCTCGTGCGGGTAGTTGAGGAAGAAGCGCTCGGGAGGCCGTAGGCCCGCGCGCGAGAGCGCTCGGGCGACCAGCTGCTCCTCCGACTCGCCGGCTGGGCCGCGCGTGATCCCGTGGACCCGCAGCCCTTCGGCGATCGACTCGTAGATGGTCTGTCGGGGGTTGAGCGCCGCGGTCGGATCCTGGAACACCATCTGCACGCGACGCCGGTACTCGCGCAGCACCTTCGTGCTGCGCCCGAGCCGCTTCCCCTCGAAGAGGATCTCGCCGGACCGGGGGCGCTCGAGCCCCATGATCGTCCGCGCCAGCGTCGTCTTGCCGCACCCCGACTCGCCCGCGAGCGCGAGCACCTCGCCCGGGTTCAGGTCGAGGTTCACGCCGTCCACCGCTCGTGCGTCGACCGGCTTCGTGCCGCGCAGGCCCTGCCACAGTCCGACGCGGCCGGCGAACCGGACGTGGAGGTCGCGCACGGCCAGGACCGGCTGCGGAACCTCGGGACCAGGGGCTGGGACGGCCGGCATCGTGTCGGTCACGGCGCCACCGGGACCCGGTCGCCGCGCGGCACGAGCAGGCACGCCGCGCGGCGGCTGGGCCCCGCCTCGTACAGCTCGGGGTCGATCGTCGGGCACTCGTCGAACGCGAGCGGGCAGCGCGGGTGGAACGAGCACCCCTCGGGCACGTTGCCGGGGAAGGGCGGGTCGCCAGGCAGCCCCGAGGGCGCCATGCGGAACCGGCGGTCCCCGATCTGTGGGAACGCGCCCGAGAGGGCCCTCGTGTACGGATGCTTCGGGTCGTTGAAGACCTGGACCGACGGGCCCTCCTCGACGATCCTGCCCGCGTACATGATCGCGAGCCGGTCGCAGACCTCGACGAGGACGGACAGGTCGTGCGTGATGAACAGCATCGCCAGGCCCAGCTCGCGTTGGAGCTCCTTGAGCAGCTTGAGGACCTGCGCCTGCACCATGACGTCGAGCGCGGTCGTCGGCTCGTCGGCGATCATGACGTCGGGCTGGCACGCGAGCGCCATCGCGATCATCACGCGCTGCTTCTGTCCGCCCGAGAGCTCGTGCGGATAGTCGCGGAGCCGACGAGCGGGCAGACCGACCTGCTCGAGGAGCGCGCCCGCGCGGACCTGCGCACCCTTCTCGTCCGCCTGACCGTGGATCGTGATCGTCTCGGCGATCTGATCGCCGATGCGCTGCACGGGATTCAGGGCATGCATCGCCCCCTGGAACACGACCGAGATGCCGGACCACCGGACGGCGCGGAGCCTCCCCGGCCTCATCGCCGTCACATCCTCGCCGTTCAAGAGGATCTCGCCGGTGACCTTCGTCTTGGGCGGGACCAAGCGCAGGACCGCGTTCGCGATCGTCGACTTGCCGCATCCGGACTCGCCCGCGAGGCCGAGCACCTCTCCCTTGTCCACCGAGAGATCCACGCCGCGGACGGCGGGAACCGGTCCCGCCTGCGTGTGGTACGTGACGGTGAGGTCGCGGACGGACAACACGCTCATGGCGCTCAGCGCTCCCGCAGCTTCGGGTTGAGGATCTCGTCGAGCGCGAACCCGACCATCGTGAAGGCGAGCACCACGAACACGATCGCGAGTCCCGGAGGAAGCAGCCACCACCACTTCCCGGTCGTCGCCGCGCCGCTGCTGAACGCGAATTCGAGGATGGTCCCCCACGACACGGCAAGGGGGTCGCCGAGGCCGAGGAACGACAGCGTCGTCTCGGAGAGGATCGCGATCGCGACCGTGAGGATCGTGTTCGCGAAGATCAGCGGGCCGACGTTCGGCAGGATGTGATGGGTGATGAGGTGCCAGTTGCTCGCCCCGAGCCCGCGAGAGCGTTCGACGTAAGGTCTGGTCTTCACCGAGAGCGCCTGGGCGCGCACGATCCTGGCGGTCCCCGGCCACGACGTGATGCCGATCACCAGGATGATGATCGAGAGCGACCGGCCGAGCAGAGATGCCAGGACGATGGCGAGCGCCAGCCAGGGCAGGACGAGGAACCAGTCGGTGATGCGCATGAGACCGGTCTCGAGCCAGCCGCCGTAGTAGCCGGCGAAGATGCCGATGAGGGCGCCGATCGCCATCGAGATGAGGGTGGCGGCCAGCCCCACGGTGAGCGAGATCCGCGACCCGAACACGGTCATCGTGTAGATCGAGCGTCCGAGGTTGTCGGTGCCGAACCAGAACTCGGCGCTCGGCGGCTCGTAGGCATCGCCGGTCGTCGGAGAGGTGGGGTCCATCGTGGTCCGGTCGGCGATGAGAGGCGCGAAGATCGCCACGAGGACGAAGAACACCAGGATGGCGAGCCCGATCATCCCCATCGTGCTCTTGCGGTAGGTCTTCGCCGTCCGCACGAACGCCCGCCTGCGGCGAGCCCAGACGATCCGGCGAGGGCTCAGCAGCTCACCGGCGGGGACACGGGCATCCTCGTCCGGCGGCGGCGTCGGGGCCTCGGCGGGCGGTTCGATGGTCCCTGGACGCATCAGGCAGCCCTCACTCGGGGGTCGAGGTACATGTACGTGATGTCGGCGATGAGGTTCGCGATGATCACGGCGGCGGAGAAGATCAGGAACAACGCCTGGAGCAGGTTGAAGTCCTTGGATTCGATCGCCTGGACGGTGAGCCACCCCAGGCCCGGCCACGAGAACACGTACTCGATCGTGATCGCCCCGCCGAAGATGAATCCGAGCGACAGCATCGTGAGGGTCCAGGTCGGCAGGAGGGCGTTGGGCACGACGTGCCGCCAAAGGACCTGCTTCTCACGGACGCCCTTCGCGCGAGCGGTCGTCACGTAATCGTCCGCCATCACGTCGAGCAGCGAGTTCCGCATGATGAGGGCGTATTCGCCCAGGTACGCGACCGTGAGCACGAAGAACGGCATCACCATGTGGTTCAGGACGTCGGCGGCGTGCGCGAAGCCCGTCAGATCGGCGCCGGGTGTCTCGTACCCACCCGTCGGGAAGAGCGCCGGGAACGGCCCGAGGCCGCCGCCGAAGGCCATCAGGACGAGGATGCCGAACCAGAACTCCGGCATCGCGTACACGAAGAGCGTGAACGTCAGCGACCCGTAGTCGAAGGCCGTGCCGTGCCGCCACCCGCCCCAGATCCCGATGAACAGCCCGATCACGATCGACGCGATCGTCGAGGTGCCCACGAGCAGCACGGTGGGCCAGATCTTGTCCGCGATGACTTCGTTCACCGGGGCGCCTCGCAGGAAGAACGACTGCCCGAAGTTCAGCTGCGCCGTATCCACCATGTACGTCAGGAACTGCCGCGGGAGCGGTTCGTCGAGGCCGAGGTCCTGCCTGACCTGCTCGACGTTCGCCGGGTTGAAGGCGGACGTCCCGCGCAGCAGGTTCGCTGCGGGGTCGCCCGGCATCACGCGGAACAGGAAGAAGTTGAAGACCAAGACGAAGACCAGGGTGAGGAACGCCTGGAGGATCTTTCCGAGGAGATATCCGCGCGTTCCCACCCTGGTTCGCCGTCCCTGCGACCTACGCCTCGTCCTCCGTCGACCTCCGGCGCCGACCGAGCACGATCGCGGCGATGATGATGACCACTCCGGCGATGATGCCGATCCAGGCGGCCGCCGGGAACCCGCGCGTCTCCGTCGCGCTGCCTCCCCCCGCGGCCGTGCCGACGGGCTTGATCTTCCACCAGACGCTGCTCGGGCCGCCCCAGCTCTCGAGGGGGTCGCCCTCGGGCTGCGGCTGCACGACGTACCCGGTGTAGCGGTCGGTCCGCCATGCGGAGAAGACCGGGTCGTACCACATCACCGCGTACGCCGAGTCCTCGTAGAAGATCCGCTGCATCTCGTGGACGATCTCCCAGCGCGCCTCCGGGTCGATCTCCGAGCGCTGCGCGTCGTACATCTCGTCGTAGGTCGGGTTGCAGTAGTACGCGTCGTTGTTGCCGTAGGTCTTGCCGTCCGGCGGGCGCTGGTCGCACGTGAACCACGACAGCGCCGAGTCCGGGTCCGGGTCAGGGATCCAGCCCCAGCTGAAGAGGTCGTAGGTGCCCTCGTTGATGATGTCGCCCAGGCGGCCGGAGGTCACGACCTCGACGTTGGCCTGGATCCCGATCTCCTCCAGCCACGGCTTGACGAACTGCGAGGCGTCGACCGATGTCTGCTCGTTCGAGCGGACGTAGTACCGGAACTCGAGCGGCCGACCGGGGTCGAGCGAGCCCTCCGGCATCTCCCGGACGCCGTCGCCGTCGGAGTCGACGTAGCCGTTGTCCTCGAGCAGCTGCGCCGCGGCCTCGAGGTCGAACGGGATGACCTCGTCACCGGTCGGCTCCCATCGGGCGCCCTCCACGGAGACGGGGGGCACGATCGTGTTGCCCGGCAGGCCGTAGCCTCCCATCACGCGGTCCGTCAGGGTGTCGCTGTCGATCGCCATCCGGATCGCGCGGCGGACGTTCACGTCCGTCAGCGCCGGGTGCCCGTCGCCGTGCGGCGTGAAGATGTTGTCCGCCTCCTGGTACGCGGAGCCCGAGTTCATGCCGATCTCGGAGAACGAGGGGATCGTGCCGGCCATCGTCTCGATGTTCGGCTCGGTGCCCAGGCTGTCGAAGATGTTCGCCGAGGTGAAGTACGCGAAGTCCACCTCGCGGGCCTTCAACGCCTCGGCGAGCGCATCCTCGTTCTTGAAGATCCGGTAGATCAGCTCGTCGACGGCTGGCTCGGGGCCCACCCAGTACGGGTTCTTCTCCATGACGACGAACTCGCCGACCTCGTACTCGGTGATCACGAAGGGACCGCTGCCCACGTTCGGCACGTTCTCGAACTGCTTCGGCTTGTCGAGCGTCTCGAAGACGTGCTTGGGCAGGATGTAGTCGTACATGTACGCGACCTCGCCCGAGTACAGGCCGGTCGGCTCCTTCGTGGTGAAGCTGATCGTGTTGGCCTCGTTGTCGAACGTGACCTCGCCGTCGATCAGCGTCAGGTAGTTCTGCGGCAGGTACGCGTGGTTCCCCTTGTAGAGGTTGAGCGTGTACGCGACGTCCTCCGCGGTGAGCGGCTGGCCGTCCGACCACATGATGCCGTCCTTCAGGTGGTACGTGTACGACATCGCGTCGTCGCTCATCTCGACCTCGGTGACCAGGCCCGAGCCCGGGTCTTCGAAGTTCCTGTCGACGCCCAGGTTCTCGTCCCAGTCGATCAGCAGGTGGTACGTCGCCGTCCAGAAGTAGAAGTCCACCGCCAGGTACCCGCTCATGGGGTTGAGCGAGCTGGGCTCGCCCGTGCTCCCCCAAGTGAACGTCAACTTCTCCTCCTCGGCCCCGGTCGCGGTAGCGCCCGTCGCCCCGGTCCCCCCGGTCTCCTGCGCGAGCGCGGCCTGCATCAGACCGCCGGCCGCGATCGCGGCCCCGACGAGGACCGCCAGGACCGTCCGCCACGTGGATCGCATCGAGCGCCTCCTTCGTCTGCGGGATGCCCCCGCCCGATTATGTCCTACGTATGTTGGCCTACGGAGGGTGGATGACCGAGGGTCACATCGGGAGACGCGAACCGCGGCCCCGCGTCCGTCGCGGGGAGGTATAGCACGCCCGCGCGTCTCCGCGCAGGATGCGCTCGGCACCACCGCGGTGGGTCCGTCGGCCCCGCCCATCGTGCGTCAGGGCGCCGTCTCCTGGGGCGTCCAGCGGACCGGCAGTGCCTTCTCGCGCAGCTCGCGGACGAACTCCACGCACTCCTTCACCGCGGCCTCGAGCAGGGCCCGGCCCTTGTCGGCCGTCGCCATCGTCGGGGCGCCGTGGATCCCCGTGTGCGAGAGCGCGCTCCACCACGGCATGATCTTCAGCGGGCCGTCGGACCAGTCCATCCACGCGTGCTTGCCGTCGGGGTAGCTGTTCTCGTCCACCGCCTTGTCCATGAACACGGCGTCGGGATCCAGGGCCAGGTAGATCGAGGTCTCGAGCTCGCAGGCGTGCCCCATGCCGCCGATCTCGGAGCCCCGGATCTCGGCGATCGTGCGCTGCGCGTCCGCGCCGGTCAGGTAGAAGGCGGCGGCGCACAGCACGTCGGGGTGGTTCAGCCCCACGAGCCGGGAGGCCATGTCCAGGAGCGGGATGTTCGACCCGTGGCCGTTCAGGTAGAGGATCCGCTTGAACCCATGGTGCGCGAGCGATCGCCCGACGTCGACCGCGTAGTCGACGAACGTCTTCCACCCGATCGAGATCGGACCCGGGAAGTCCATGTGGTGCGGTGTGTAGCCGTGGACGAGCGGCGGGAGCAGCACCACCTCGTCGGGCAGCACCTCGGCCGCGCGACGGCAGATCTCGGTGGCGATCCGCGAATCGGCGTCGAGCGGCAGGTGCGGGCCGTGATCCTCGAGCGTCCCCGCCGGGATCAGGCAGACGCGATCCTCGGCCGCGGCCGTGCGGACCTCGGGCCAGGTCAGGCGCTCGTACAGCAGGGGTGTGGTCCAGGCCATCTGCAACCCTCCTTCGGATGCGGGCGTCCGGACGCTCAGAGCACGCCGGACAGGTCGACCTCCTCGTACTCGGTCTCGCACGGGTTGCCGGGAGCGACCCACATGCGGCCCTCGCCCAGGTCGGCGATCATCGAGAACATCACGGCCGACGCCTCCTCGCCCTCCTCCGGATCGGGGTGCAGGCAGATCGCCTGGGGCGTCGAGTCGTGGTCGCGGAGGATCTCCATCGCCTCGGGCACGGTGGTGGGCCTCCGTTCGTCCAGGAGCAGCCGCAGGCGCTCGAGCCGCGCGACGCTGCCGGGGGCCGGTTCGGGCCCGAGCGCGGCCAGCCCGGGGTCCAGGTAGTGGTTCGTGTGCGGTCCCGGCCCGTCCAGGACGGCGACCTGCCGTGCCGTCGTCTCGACGGTGAAGGCGTCGCCGGTCGCGAACGCGTAGACGTGCCCGTAGCCGCCGGCGCGCGCGGGGTGCCCGGCTCGGGCAAGGGCGTCCTGACGGTCGATCGCCTCGAGCGCATGGCGCGAGACGAGCACCCGGGGGACCCCGACGCGGTCGTCCGAGGCCGTGAGCGAGCCGATGCCCTGCGCGCCCCCGTACCCGTTCACGCCGACCGCCGGCAGGCAGCACACGATCGTCGGCGAGGCGATCGACACCGGGCGGTCGTCCGGCTCCTCGATCACGATCGCCACGTTGCCCCGGTCGCCGGCCAGCCAGTGCTCGTTGTGGGCCAGGATCGTCGTGCTCGGGCCGACGACGGTGAAGCTCGAGCACCGGTCGGTGGGCGTGCGCGGCTCGTCGGGGGGCGGTTGCTCCAGGTAGCCCTCCTTGCGCTGGAGGAACAGGAGGTCGCCCTCGGGCGCCTGGAGCCTCGGCTCGAGCTCTTCGAACGCGTTCACCGCGAACAGCTCGAAGACCGGCACGGTGGCGCCGACCGCCATCGCCTTCAGCAGGGTCATGAGGGACGGGAACCGGGACTCGGAGGCCACGAGATACGGGGTGAGCAGGTCCTGCAGCTGCTGCGACGACACGCCGCGGCGCGACAGGTACCGCTGGTAGAAGTCGATCGACTCGTTGATGAGGTCGCGGAGCTCGCGGCCGATGTGCTGACCGCGCGTGGCCGCGTCTCCCGTCGCGCGGACGACCCTCAATGCGCCCACGTCTCGCCCCCTTCCGCGCGATGGTAGCTCGGGGCGCGTGGCTACCGCGCCCGCTCGACCAGCGAGTCGAACAGCCGTTGCTGCGCCGGATCCGTTTCCGCGGTGTCCTCGGGGTGCCATTGGACGCCGAGGAGCCAGCCGTCGCCGTCGCGCTCGATCGCCTCGGGCAGGCCGTCGGCGCTGCGCGCGGTCACGACGAGACCGTCGCCGACGCGCTCGACGCCCTGGTGATGGTGGGTGGAACACGACAGCGCTGTGGCCTCGACCGCCGCGGCGAGCCGGCTGCCCGGCACGACCTCCACGTCGTGGACCAGCTCGTCGGCGCCGCTCGGCGTCCCGTGCGGCCGGTACCGAGGGTCGTCGGGCAGGTGCTGGATCAGCGAGCCCCCGAAGGCGACGTTCATGACCTGCATCCCTCGACAGACGCACAGGGTCGGGAGCCCGCGGCGGTCCGCCTCGTGCAGCACGTCGATCTCGAACGCGTCCCGGTCGGGCTCCAGACCGTAGAGCTGCTCGTGCGGCTCGGCGCCGAACCTCGAAGGCTCGACGTCGCCGCCGCCGACCAGCAGGAGTCCCGCGTACCGCCCGAGCAGCTCGCCAGCCGAGCGCGGATCCCCGGGGAGCACCAGCGTCGGCAGCCCGCCCGCTCGGCGCACGGCGTCGACGTAGTTCTCGGGTACGCCGTATCCGCCCACCTGCCAGAAGGTGACCCGGCCCGGGCGGAGGTGGTACGCGACGATCGCGATCTCGGGCGCGGGGCTCATGCGCGCCACGTCATCCGCCGTGCTCCATCGCGACCTCCGCGAAGCGGCGGAACAGCTCGCGCCCACGGCGCTCGTGCGCGGCCATGTGGTGCTCGGACTCGGCGCGGAGCTCAGCCGCGTCCTTGCCCCACGTGGCCTTCAGGTCGAGATCGCCGTCCGCGATGTCGATCCACCAGCCGAGCTCGGTCGCGTCGAGCTCCTGGTGGAACTGGATCCCCCACGCGAGCTCGCCGACCCGGTACGCTTGCACCGCGATCCGGTCGCCGGTCGCGAGCAGCGCGGCGCCCTCGGGCAACTCGTACGTGTCCTCGTGCCACTGGAAGACCATGTCGCCGTCCGCGTACTGGGACAGCAGCCGGTCGCGGGTCGCGTCGGTGGTGGGTCGCAGGGGTTCGAAGCCGACCTCCTTCACCGCGGACCTCACCACCCGGCGGCCGAGAGCGCGGGCGAGGAGCTGGGATCCCAGGCAGATCCCCAGGTAGGGCACGCCCCGCTCGACGGCCTCGAGCGTGTAGGCGCGGACCGCGGCGAGGTACGGGTAGCGATCGGTCTGGTCCACGTTCGCCGTGCCGCCGAACGTGATGACGGCGGCGACCTCCTCGAGCGGCGGGAGCGTGGCGCCGTCGCGCGTCATGTTCACGGTCCGTACGTCGCAGCCCGCCCACGCGAGCGCTCCGGGTGCCACGCCGAAGGTCTCGTAGCCGTCGTTGCGGACGAGGAGGACCGGCTTCATGGCGCCCGAGTCTACGGCGCTCGCCCCCCGCGCGGGCGACGGCCCTTCGCTCCGGCGCCGGTGCCTCGATCCGCGCTCGCGCGGAACGGATAGCGTGAGAGGGGACGACCTGCGGTGTGCGGCTCTCAGGCGCCCCCGCGGGGACGCGACGCGAAGGTGGGTGCGAGATGAGCGAGCGCGACGACCTGGAGCGATACCGGGAGAACCACCAGGGCGAGATCGACGGCGCGGCGCTGTACCAGGCGCTCGCCGATCTCGAGGCGCAACCGGAGCTCGCCGAGCTGTACCTGCGGCTCAAGGCGACCGAGGAGCGCCACGCCGCGCTGTGGGAGGAGAAGCTGCGCGAGCGCGGCGCGCCGGTGCCGCCGCGCGTCCCCAGCCGCCGCACGCGGGTGCTGATCTGGCTCGGGCGTCGGTTCGGGGCTCGCTCGCTCCTGTCGACGGTGGCGGGCTCGGAGCGCGCCGGACGCACGATGTACGACGCGCAGCCCGAGGCCCGCGGGACCAGCCTGCCGGGCGACGAACGCTCGCACGCCCGCGTCCTCACCGCGCTGTCCGGGACGGCCGAGGCCGGCGTCGCCGGCGGGACGCTCGCCCGCCTCGAGGGCCGGCACCGGATGATCGGCGGGAACGCGCTGCGGGCGTCGGTGCTCGGCGCGAACGACGGCCTCGTCTCGAACCTCACGCTCGTGATGGGCGTGGCCGGGGCCGAGTTCTCGGAGCGCGCCGTCCTGATCGCCGGGCTCGCAGGGCTGCTGGCCGGCGCCTCGTCGATGGCGATCGGGGAGTGGGTCTCGGTCCAGAGTTCGCGCGAGCTGTACGAGCGCGAGATCGCGATCGAGGCCGAGGAGATCGCCGAGATCCCCGAGGAGGAAGAGGAGGAGCTCGCGCTGATCTACCAGGCGAAGGGCCTGCCGGCCGAGCAGGCGCGCGAGCTCGCTCGCCACATCATGGCCAACGAGGAGGCCGCGCTGCACACGCTCGCTCGCGAGGAGCTCGGGATCGAACCCGAGGAGATGGGCGGCTCGCCCTGGACCGCGGCAGGCGCGTCGTTCCTGCTGTTCGCCCTCGGGGCGGTGCTGCCGGTGGTCGCGTTCGCGTTCCTCGACGGCGCGGCGGCCGTCGCGCTCAGCCTGACGCTGAGCGGTGTGGCGCTGTTCGCGCTCGGCGCGGGGATCGCGTTGATCACGGGTCGCGGTGTCTGGTTCTCCGGCCTGCGGCAGCTGGTCCTGGGCCTCGCGGCGGCGGGGGTCACGTTCGTGGTCGGCCGGCTGCTGGGCGTCGCGATCGGCGGGTAGCCGCGGGCGCCGCCGAGGTCGGCGGTCCCTCTGCGGCGCACTATCCTGGCGAGGGGCTCGGGCGCATCCGCGCACCTCCCCACCGCGATGACGACGGACGAGCTGCGATACCGCGTGGTGAACCGGTACATGCTCCTGTCGCTCGCGACCGCGCTCGCGACGATGGCGATCAAGGGCGTCGCCGCCCTCATCACCGGATCGGTGGGCCTCCTGTCGGACGCGCTCGAGTCGCTCGTCAACCTCACCGCGGCGGTGGTCGCGCTCATCGCCCTGCGCGTGGCCGAGCGGCCCGCCGACCACAATCACGACTTCGGACACGGCAAGGCCGAGTACCTGTCGGCCGGCGTCGAGGGCGGCATGGTGTTCCTGGCCGCCGCGGCGATCGTCTTCACCTCGGTCCAGAGACTGATCGACCCGATCCCGCTCGAGCGGACCGGCCTCGGCCTGGCGCTGTCCTCGGTCGCCGCGCTGATGAACCTCGGCGTGGGGCTCGCGCTGATCCGCGGCGGTCGCCGCCACCGGTCGGTCGTGCTCGAGGCCGACGGCAAGCACCTGCTCACGGACGTCTGGACGACCGCGGGCGTGCTGGTGGGCGTGATGCTCGTCGCGCTGTTCGACCTCGAGATCATCGACCCGATCGTGGCGCTCCTCGTCGGCGTGAACATCCTGTGGATGGGTTACTCGCTCCTGCGGCGATCCGTCGTCGGCCTGTTGGACGCCGCGCTGCCGCCCGAGGCCGTTCAGCGCGTCCGCGCGGTGACCGAGCGCTACCGCGTATCCGAGTCCGTGGAGTTCGATTCGATCCGCACGCGCGAGTCCGGTCAGCACCGGTTCGTGTACCTGACCGTGCTGGTGCCCGAGGACTGGACCGTCGCGCGCGTCCACGAGCTGTCCGAGCGGATCCAGGCGGACATCGAGCGGGAGCTGCCCGGCGGGATGACGTTCGTCCAGGTCGCGCCGCGACGACAGCCGCTCGTCGAGGCGGGCGAGTGACCGAGACCCGCAGCGAGGTCGCGCTCGCCGAGCCCTGGCTCGTGGACGCCGAGGCCGTCGGCTCGGAGCTCGGGACGGACCCGGGGACCGGGCTGACGAGCGCCGAGGCCGCCGAGCGACTCGAGCGGTTCGGCCCGAACGCCCTGGAGCCCGAGGCCGAGGTGCCCGCGTGGCGGAAGCTCCTCGCCCAGTTCGCCGACCCGCTCGTGTACCTGCTGCTCGCCGCGGTCGCGATCTCGCTCGTGACGTGGGTGATCGAGGGCGCCCACGGCGTGCCCTTCGAGGCGGTCGTGATCGCGGCCATCCTGATCGCGAACGCCGTCCTCGGCTACGTGCAGGAGGCGAGGGCCGAGGAGGCGGTCGCCGCGCTGCAGCGGATGGCCGCGCCGATGTCCACGGTCCTGCGCGACGGCGACCAGCGCCGGGTGCCGACGGGCGACGTCGTGCCCGGCGACGTGCTGGTGCTCGCCGAGGGCGACGCGGTCGGAGCAGACGGCCGCCTGACGGAGGCCGCCTCGCTCACCGTCGCCGAGGCCTCCCTGACCGGCGAGAGCGAGCCCATCCTCAAGGACGTTGCGACGCTGACGGGATCCGTGGCGCTCGGCGACCGCACGAACATGGTCTTCAGCGGCACCGCGGTGACCCGCGGCCGCGGTCGCGCGGTGGTGAGCGCGACCGGCATGTCGACCGAGATGGGCAGGATCGCCCGCCTCCTCGGCGAGACCGAGGAGGAGCGCACGCCGCTGCAGCGCGAGATCGACCACGTCGGCCGCACCCTCGGGATCATCGTCCTGGTCATCGCCGCGATCGTGGTTGCGGCGATCCTGTTGACCTCGCCGGTCGACGAGCCCGCGGACGTCGTCGACGTGCTGATCGTCGGGGTCTCCCTCGCGGTCGCCGCCGTACCCGAGGGCCTGCCGGCCGTGCTCTCGGTGGTGCTCGCGCTCGGCGTGCAACGGATGGCCCGGAAGAACGCGATCGTGAAGCAGCTCTCGTCGGTGGAGACGCTCGGCTCGGCCACGGTGATCTGCTCGGACAAGACCGGGACGCTCACGCGCAACGAGATGACGATCCTGCGGGTCGTGACCCGTTCGGGCGAGGTCGAGGTCACGGGGGTCGGCCACGCGCCGGACGGCGAGTTCGTCGTGGACGGGAACGGGCTCCAGCCCGGCCCGCTGCTCGAGGAGGTCCGCGCCGCGGTGTCGCTCGGCGCGCTCGCGAACGACGCGTCGGTGCGCGAGGAGGCGGGCGAGTGGGTCGTGCACGGCGACCCGACCGAGGCAGCCTTCCTGATCGCCGAGCGCAAGGCCGGCTTCATCGAGGGGCTGGACCAGCGGTTCCGGCGGGTCGGGGAGGTCCCCTTCACCTCGGAGCGCAAGCTCATGAGCACGCTCCAGGTCGACCTCGAGCACGACGACGGTCGCGTGATCCTTGCGACGAAGGGCGCCCCCGACGTGCTCCTCGCCCGATGCACGCACGAGCAGGTGGGCGAGGAACCGGTCCCGCTCGACGAGGAGCGACGCCGTCGGATCGTCGAGGTCGTCGACGTGCTGGCCGGACAGGCGTTCCGGACGCTCGGGACCGCGTACCGATCGATGCCCGACGGCCTGCCCGACGAGCCCGAGGAGATCGGCGAGGACCTGGAGCGCGATCTGGTGTTCGTCGGCGTCGTCGGCATCATCGACCCGCCGCGCGTGGAGGCGAAGGTCGCGATCGACGAGGCGCGACGGGCCGGCATCCGCGTCCTGATGATCACCGGCGACCACCCCCGCACCGCCGCGAGGATCGCCGAGGAGCTCGACATGGCCGAGGCCGACGCCCGCACGGTCACGGGGGTGGAGATCGGGGAGCTGGGGGACGAGGCGTTCCGCGAGGCCGTGCGCGAGGCGCCGGTCTACGCTCGGGTGGCCCCCGAGCACAAGCTGCGGATCGTCGACGCCCTGCAGGCCGATGGGCACGTCGTCGCGATGACAGGGGACGGCGTGAACGACGCGCCGGCGCTGAAGCGAGCGGACATCGGTGTCGCGATGGGGATCACGGGGACCGACGTCGCGAAGGAGGCGGCGAACATGATCCTCGCGGACGACAACTTCGCCACGATCGTCGCCGCCGTCCGTGAGGGTCGCGGGATCTTCTCCAACATCCGCAAGTTCCTGCGGTACCTGCTCTCCTCGAACGCCGGCGAGGTGCTGACGATGTTCTTCGGCGTGCTCGGCGCGGGGCTGATCGGCCTGGATGCGGCCGGCGGCGCCGCGGCCGTGCCGCTCCTCGCGACCCAGATCCTGTGGATCAACCTGCTCACCGACGCCGCGCCGGCGCTCGCGATGGGCGTGGACCCGCCGCCCGACGACGTGATGGAGCGCTCCCCGCGCAGACTGACGGCTCGCGTGATCGACGCGGGGATGCAGACCGGCGTCGCGTTCGTCGGCTCCGTGATGGCCGCCGCGACGCTCCTCACGCTCGACATCGGTCTGCCTGGCGGGATGGTCGAGGGGACGGGCACGCTGACCGAGGCCCGCACGATGGCATTCACGACCCTCGTGCTCGCCCAGCTGTTCAACTGCTTCAACGCGCGCTCGGAGCGGGTCAGCGCGTTCCACAACCTGTTCACGAACCCGTGGCTGTGGGGGGCGATCGCCCTGTCGCTCGTGTTGCAGATCGCGGTGATCTACCTCCCGTTCCTCAACCGTCCGTTCGGGACGACGGGGCTCGACCCGGGGGAGTGGCTCCTGTGCACCGTGATGGCGAGCACCGTGTTGTGGGCGAACGAGATCCGCAAGTTGGTGGGACGGTGGCGGCGCGGCGTGACCGCGCGGTCCGCGCCGTAGGAGGGATGACGGACCGGTCGCGTGCAACGCACGCGAGGGAAGGAGGGGCCATGCTCGGGTGGGTCGGCGACATCGAGCGTCTGACGCTCGACAACGACACGTTCCGCACGGTCGTCTTCACGGGCACGCACACGCAGCTCACGGTGATGCGGATCACGCCCGGCGAGGACATCGGGCTCGAGTCGCACCCGCACCTGGACCAGTTCCTGCGCATCGAGCAGGGCAAGGCCCGGGTCGAGTTCGGCTCGACGAAGGACCGCGTCGAGGAGACCCACGACGTCGAGGACGACTGGGCGTTCATCGTCCCGGCCGGCGTCTGGCACAACGTGGTCAACACGGGCGACGAGGAGCTGAAGCTGTACTCGCTCTACTCGCCACCCGAGCACCCCGACGGCACGGTGCATCGGACCAGGCGGGACGCCGAGGAGGCCGAGGCCGGGAGCTGATCACGGCCGTCGGGGCGGCGGCGCGCCCGGAAGCCCGGCGGCGCTCCAGAGCGCCCGCAGCCCGTCGTCGGTGCCGGGCCAGTGCCGTCGCACTGCGCCCGGCCCGGCGCTCCGAACGACAGACCGGAGCGCGGCGCCGACGATGACGATGTCGTCGGCGTACCCCACGACCGGGAGGAAGTCGGGCACGAGGTCGATGGGGGACGCGAGGTAGCCGAGCAGCAGCCACAGACGCGCCCGCACGCCGCGCGGAAGTCCGCGATCCACCGCGATCCGTCGCACCAGCCGGACGGTGTCCGGGAGGAGCCGGAGCGACTCCCGGATGGCTCCGTCGGTGGGCCGGTGCGCGAGGAGGTACGCGAGCAGCAGCAGCCACGTGACGATGAGCGCGCCCACGACGCCGATCGCGATCCGAAGGAACACGGCTCCTCCCGCTCGAGGCTCGGTCCTATCATCGGCCCGTGGAAGCCTGGCGCGCTGCCGTTCGAGGCGACCCGCTGCCGTGGCTCCTCGACGAGGAGGCGCCGGCGGTCCGCCACCTCGCGCTCCGTCGGCTGCTCGACGAGCCTGAGGACGCGCCGAGCGTCCGCCGGGCGCGAGCGGCGGCCATGCGCGCGCACCCGATCGCGACGATCCTCGAGGGGCAGGATCCCGAGGGCTGGTGGGTCAAGCCGGGCCATGGCTATGCGCCCAAGTACATGGGCACCGTGTGGAGCGTCATCTTCCTGGACCAGCTCGGAGCCGACGGACACGATGGGCGGGTCGCGCGGGGCTGCGGGTACGTGCTCGAGCACATACAGGCACCGAGCGGGGGCTTCTCGTCCTCGGGTCGGCTCGACGAGACGCGCCCGCCGCCCGACACCGGGACGATCCATTGCCTGAACGGCAACCTCCTGCGGGCGCTCATCGGGTTCGGCCACCTGGATGACGCTCGGGTGCGTCGCGCCCTGGACTGGCAGGCGCGCTCGATCACCGGCGAGGGGTTCGACGGCTACCATCGATCGGGGACGAGCGGTCCGGGTTTCATGTGCGCGGCGAACGAGCGCCTGCCGTGTGGCTGGGGTGCGATCAAGGCGCTCGGCGCGCTCGCGAGGGTCCCGCCCCGGCGCCGAGCGGCGCACGTCAGACGGGCGGTCGCCACGGGCAGCGAGTTCCTCTTTTCCCGCGACCCGGCCGTCGCCGACTACCCGATGGGATGGGGCAACACCCGTCCGAGCGCGTCGTGGTTCAGGCTCGGGTTCCCCTCCGGGTACGTGGCGGACGTCCTGCAGAACCTCGAGGTCCTGTGCGAGCTCGGGTACGCGCGAGATCCACGTCTGACGAACGCGCTCGACCTGGTCGTGTCGAAGCAGCGCGCGGACGGCAGGTGGCGGAACGAGTACGCCTACAACCGCAAGACGTGGGGCGACATCGAGCGGCAGGGGCAGCCGAGCCGCTGGGTCACGCTCCGCGCGTGCGCCGTGCTGAAGCAGGCGCTCGGCTGACCGGGATTGGTAGATTGCCCCCTCGATGGAGCTACCTCCCGAACTCGCCAACCGCCCGCCGCGGTCCGAGAACCACGAGCCGACCGCCAGCCTCACGCTCGAGGCCTACGTCCGCCTGAAGGCCGAGCTCGAGGAGCTCCAGACCGGGGGCCGGGCGCGGATCGCCGAGCGCATCAAGGCCGCGCGCGAGCACGGCGACATCCGGGAGAACGCCGAGTACGACGCGGCGAAGAACGAGCAGGGCCTCATGGAGGCGCGGATCCGCAACCTCCAGCGGATGCTCCGCGACCCCGACATCATCGAGACGCCGCCGGCCTCCGATGTCGTCACCGCGGGGATGCTCGTCACGCTGCGACCCCTCGACGAGGACGAGCCCGAGGACGAGACCTACCTGCTGGCCGAGCACGCCGAGGAGCGGGCGCCGGGCGTGCGCACGATCACGACGACCTCGCCGCTCGGCAGCGCGATCGTCGGCAGTGCGCTCGACGACGAGATCGCCTACGAGGCGCCGGGCGGAACGTTCCACTACCTGATCGTCGCGATCGAGCCTCGAGGCTAGGCCCCGGGCGCGCCGGTGGCCGGGCGGGAGTAGCCTGCTCCACGGATGACCTCGCACGAGGACCACCGTGGCGACGCGGCCAGGGAGCTCCCCCGGCCCCGCGACATGCCTCCCCCCCGCGAGGCGGACGGCGCCGCCGCGCCGGCGATGCGCCGGATCTTCGACTGGCCGTACCGGGCCATCCTCGCCGGCGTCGTCGCGCTCCGCCTCTCGCCGATGCAGCTCACGTTCCTCGGGCTGGCGACGAACGTGGTGATCGGATGGCTCCTCGTCGAGGGAGACGCGTTCCTCGCTGGCCTCCTGCTGATCCCAGCGGGGCTGTTCGACGTCCTCGACGGTGCGGTCGCGCGGCTGCGGGGGACGGAGAGCAGGTTCGGCGCGTTCACCGACGCCGTGCTCGACCGCGTGTCGGACATGATCCTGTTCGGCTGCGCGTTCTGGATGCTCTCGGGCCAGGGGCAGGAGCTCCAGGCCGCGCTCGCGCTCGCGACGCTGGTGATCTCGCTCGCGGTGAGCCACATCCGGGCCGAGGCCGAGGCAGTCGGCGTCTCGCTCTCGGAGGGCCTGTTCCAGCGTCTCGAGCGCTACCTGGCCATGATGATCGGGCTGATGGTCCCGGGGATGCTGCTGCCGATGCTCGTGCTGCTGACGGCGCTCGGCGGGTTCACGATGGTGCAGCGCGGGTGGAACGCGCTGACGAGGGTGCCGGCGGAGGCGTGATGGACGACGGGTTCGTGCGGATCGCATCGCTCGCCGAGCTCCCCGAGGGCGAGATGCGCGCGTACGACCTGACCACCGGGCGGGTCGCTCTCGCGCACGTCGAGAACGACCTCTACGCGTTCGGGGACGAGTGCACGCACGAGGGGTGCTCGCTCGCCGAGGGCGAACTGGGGGAGCAGGAGGAGACGGTGGTCTGTCCCTGCCACGGCAGCGAGTTCGACCTGCGCAGCGGCGAGCCCATCGTCGGCCCCGCCGAGGACCAGGTGCCGGTGTTCGCGATCCGCGTCGTCGACGACTGGATCGAGGTCGGCCCCCCGTCCGAGGCCTGAGCGCCGACGACCGACCCGCGCCCCGACGTGGCGGCGCGACCGGGGAGCGGATACGCTTCGGCGCCATCTGCCCAGACCCTGAGGAGGCCCTGGATGGCCGATCGCACCCGCTTCGACCTGCGAGAGGACGACCTTCCGACCGCATGGCTGAACATCATGCCGGACCTCGCCGGCGTGGCGCAGCCACTCCCGCCGCTGCATCCCGGGACCCTGCAGCCGGTCACGCCGGATCTGCTGGCGCCGCTGTTCCCCGAGGCGCTCATCATGCAGGAGGTCTCGACCGAGCCGTGGATCGACATCCCCGGGCCGGTGCTCGACGTCTACCGTCTGTGGCGCCCGACGCCGCTGTACCGCGCGGCGCGCCTGGAGGCCGCCCTGCAGACGCCGGCGCACATCTTCTTCAAGTACGAGGGAACGTCGCCGGCCGGGTCCCATAAGCCGAACACCGCGATCGCGCAGGCCTACTACAACAAGGAGGCGGGCGTCCGGCGGATCGCCACGGAGACCGGCGCGGGGCAGTGGGGTTCTGCGCTGTCGATGGCGTGCCGGTTCTTCGACCTCGAGTGTCTCGTGTACATGGTGCGCGCGTCGTTCGAGCAGAAGCCCTACCGCCGGATCTTCATGGAGACGTTCGGCGCGACCGTGGTGCCCTCGCCCTCGGACGGGACGGACGCCGGCCGCAAGATCCTGGCCGAGCACCCGGACTCGACCGGGTCCCTCGGGATCGCGATCAGCGAGGCGATCGAGGTCGCCGCAACGAACCCGGACACGAACTACTCGATCGGCTCGTGCCTCGGGCACGTGCTCCTGCACCAGACGGTGATCGGGCTCGAGGCGCAGAAGCAGATGGAGCTCGCCGGCGAGGCCCCCGACGTCGTGATCGGCTGCGTCGGCGGCGGCTCGAACTACGGCGGGCTGGCGTACCCGTTCATGGTCGGCAAACTCCGGGGGGAGACGCCGGACATGCGGTTCCTCGCGACCGAGCCGGCCGCGTGCCCGACGCTCACGAAGGGGCGGTTCGCGTACGACTTCGGTGATACGGCGAAGATGACGCCGCTGCTCCCGATGTACACGCTCGGCCACGATTTCGTGCCGGCGCCGGTCCACGCGGGAGGGCTGCGCTACCACGGCGACTCGCCGTCGCTGTCGCTTCTCGTGAAGGAGGGGTACATGGAGGCCGCGGCATACACGCAGAACGAGGTGTTCGAGGCCGCGCGGCAGTTCGCGCACACGCAGGGCATCGTGCCCGCGCCGGAGTCGGCCCACGCGATCCGCGGCGCCGTGAACGAGGCGATCGCAGCGCGCGAGGCCGGCGAGGAGCGCGTGATCCTCTTCGGACTCTCTGGTCACGGGAACTTCGACATGCAGGCGTACGACGACTACCTGAACGGCCGCCTGCCCGAGATCGAGTTCGACGCGGCCGAGCTCGAGAGCAGCATGGCGCGCGTCCCCGAGGTGCCGGTCGGCTGAGGTGCGGCTCGAAGTCCGAGCGTTCGCGGCCGATGAGCTGGCGGCGCTCGAGCGCGACCTGCCGTCGTGGAGCACGGCGCAGTACCCGGGTCGGCTCGAGGCGCAGGCCCGCGGGGAGATGGTGCAGGTCTTCGCCTGGGACGGCGTCGTTCCGGTAGGGCGCGGCATGGCCCTATTCGCCGGACACGAGGAGTACTCGGAGTCCGCGGTCCGTGAGGGCTGCGCCGAGGTCCGCGACGTGTACGTCGCGCCCGGCCACCGTCGGCGCGGCGTCGCCAGCGCGATCATGCGGGCGCTCGAGGATGCATCCCGGGAGGGCGGCTGGCGGCGGATCGGGCTCGCGGTGTCCCTCGGTGAGGGCGATGCCCCGGCCCGGGCACTGTACGACGCGCTCGGCTACCGGCACGCGCATGGGCCGTTCGTTTCGAGTGCGACGCTCGACACGAACGACGGCCCGCTGCACGTCCACGCGATCCTGGCCTACCTCATCAAGGACCTGTGACCTCGGCCAGGCGGCGCTCGAGGAACGCGCGGTCGGCGGGTCCCGCCGCGAGCGTGAGCGCGCGGCGGTAGGCCCCGGCCGCGTCCTCGTTCCGACCCAGACGCCGGAGCAGGTCGGCGCGCGTCGCGTGGAGCAGGTGATACGCGTTCAGCTCGTCCGCGAGCGCCTCGACCATCGGCAGGCCGCGCTCGGGACCGTCCGCCATCGCGACGGCGACCGCGCGGTTCAGCTCGACCACCGGCGAGGGCGTCATGCGCGCGAGCGTCGCGTAGAGCGCCGCGATCTGCGGCCAATCGGTGTCCTCCGGCCGCGGCGCACGAGCGTGGAGCGCCGCGATCGCCGCCTGCACCTGGTACGGACCGGGCCGCCGCGCCGCGAGCGCCTCGTCCACGAGCGCGAGACCTTCGTCGATCGCGTCGTGATCCCACCGCGAGCGGTCCTGCTCCTCGAGCAGCACCAGATCGCCGGCGTCGTCCGTCCGTGCGTCGCGCCGCGAGTCCTGCAACAGGAGCAACGCGAGCAGCCCGCGGACCTCCGGGTCATCGGGCATCCGTCGGCGAAGGACCCGGGCGAGGCGGATCGCCTCCTCGCACAGGTCCGCCCGGACGAGCGGGCCGGACGAGGCGGAGTACCCCGCGTTGAAGATCAGGTAGAGCACCGCGAGAACACCGGGAACGCGCTCCGGAAGCAGTTCGGCGGGCGGGACGCGGTACGGGATGCCGGCGTCGCGGATCTTGCGTTTCGCACGCACCAGACGCTGGGCCATCGTCGGCTCGGGGACGAGGAACGCGCGGGCGATCTCGTGCGTCGTCAGGCCGCCGAGGGTCCGCAGTGTGAGCGCGACGCGCGCCTCCATCGAGAGCGCCGGATGGCAGCACGTGAAGATCAGCCGTAGACGGTCGTCGGGGATGCCGCTCACGTCGTCCTCGCTCCCGCCGAGCGCCTCGAGATCCGCGAGCGTCTGCAACGTGTTCGTCTTGCGCCTCAGGTTCTCGTCGCGGCGCACGCGATCGATCGCGCGACGCTTTGCGGTGGTCGTGATCCATGCCCCCGGGTTGTGGGGCACGCCGTCGCGCGGCCACGTCTCGAGCGCGCGGACGAACGCCTCCTGGACGGCCTCCTCGGCCAGGTCGAAATCGCCGAGCACTCGGATGAGGGTGGCGACCGCCCGCCCCTGCTCCCGTCGGAACAGGCGGCCGGCGACCTCCCGGGGGTGCTCGCTCAGGGACGACCTACCCTTCGGGCTCGTCGAACTTCATGATGGGCCTGACCTCGATCGACCCGTAGAGCGCGCCTGGGCACTTCGCGGCGGCCTCGAGCGCCTTGTCGAGGTCCTTGCACTCGAGCACGTAATAGCCGCCGAGCTGCTCCTTGGTTTCGGCGAACGGGCCGTCGGTCGTGAGCGTCTCCCCCTCGCGGACTCGAACCGTGGTGGCGTGCTCGGTCTCTTGGAGCGCGTCGCCCGCGACGTAGATGCCCTCGGCGCGGAGCCAGTCCCCGTAGTCGAACCACGCCTTCATCGACCCTTCCTGGGCCTCCGGCGTCATGTCGGGCGGCTGCGCCTTCTCGTCGCCGTAGATCAGCAGGATGTACTGCATGCCATCCTCCTTCCCGCGGGCGGCTCCGTGCCGCCGCTCACCCTAGACGACGAACGGCTCCCGGGTGTATCGACACCGAGGCGGACCCGTCCCTGCCGGCGGTAGGCTGGGGCGCCATGGGCGTCGAGATCGACCCACTGGACTTCCTCGACATCGACCGTTCGCTCAGCGACGAGGAGCGGGCGATCCGTGATGCCGTCCGCGACTTCGTGAGGGGCGAGATCCTTCCCGGGATCGAGGAGTGGTTCGAGCAGGCGGTCTTCCCGCGCGAGGTCGCCAAAGGGCTCGCGGACCTCGGGCTCCTCGGGATGCACCTGACCGGCTACGGGTGTCTGGGCGCGAACGCGGTCTCGTACGGGTTGGCGTGCCGAGAGCTCGAGGCCGGGGACAGCGGGTTCCGCTCGTTCGTGAGCGTGCAGGGCTCGCTCTGCATGTTCCCGATCCACGCGTACGGCAGCGACGAGCAGAAGGATCGCTGGCTCCCGCCGATGGCGCGGGGCGAGGCGATCGGCTGCTTCGGCCTGACCGAGCCCGACGCCGGGAGCGACCCGGCGAAGATGCGCATGCACGCGAAGCGCGACGGCTCGGACTGGATCTTGAGCGGCACGAAGATGTGGATCACGAACGGCAGCATCGCCGACGTCGCCATCGTGTGGGCGAACAGCGACGAGGGCGTGCTCGGCTTCCTCGTACCGACCGACACGCCGGGCTTCTCGTCGCAGGATATCCACCGGAAGCTGTCGCTCCGCGCGAGCGTGACCTCGGAGCTGATCCTGGACGACGTGCGGTTGCCCGCCGACGCGGTCCTGCCCGGTGTCCGAGGGATGAGGGGACCGCTCTCGTGCCTCACCGAGGCGCGCTACGGGATCGTGTGGGGCTCGATGGGCGCGGCGCGCGCGTGCTTCGGGTCCGCGCTCTCGTACGCGAAGGACCGGGTGCAGTGGGGCAGGCCGATCGCCGGGTTCCAACTGACGCAACGCAAGCTCACCGACATGGCGCTCGAGATCGACAAGGGGATGCTCCTCGCGCTGCACCTCGGGCGGATGAAGGACGAGGGACGGCTCGCGCCGCAGCATGTGAGCATGGGCAAGCTGAACAACGTGCGGGTCGCGCTGGAGATCGCGCGCGAGGCTCGTTCGATCCTGGGCGCGAACGGCATCACGCTCGAGTACCCGGTGATCCGCCACATGAACAACCTCGAGTCGGTGTACACGTACGAGGGCACGAACGAGATCCACACCCTGATCGTGGGCGAGGCCCTCACCGGCCTTCGCGCGTACTCGTGAACGCCGACCGCCGGCATCCGGCCGGGTTCTGGCTCGAGACGTGCGGGGACGACCTCACGCCGCGACCGCCGCTCCCCGGCGACGAGACCGTGGACGTCGCGATCGCAGGCGCGGGGTTCACCGGTCTGTGGACCGCCTACTACCTCGCGAAGGCCGACCCCTCGTTGCGGATCGTGGTGCTGGAGAAGGACGTCGCCGGCTGGGGCGCATCGGGGCGGAACGGCGGGTGGTGCTCGGCCGACCTGGTCAGCCCGCCCGAGGCGCTCGCGTCCCGGTACGGGGTCGAGGCCACGGTGGCGATGCAGCGCGCGATGTTCGACACCGTTCCCGAGATCGGGCGCGCGTGCGAGGCAGAGGACATCGACGCACACTTCGTGCAGGGCGGGAGCCTGAAGGTGGCGACGAGCCCGCTCGCCGCCGACCGGCTCCGAGAGGACCTCGAGCGTGTCCGCCCGCACGGCTGGACCGAGGAGGATCGCCGCTGGGTCGACGCCGGCGCGGCGCGCGAGCGGATCGACGTCGCGGGCTGCCTCGGCGCGACCTATACGCCGCACTGCGCGGCGGTACAGCCCGCCCGCCTGGCGCGCGGGCTCGCGAGGACCGTCGAGGCGCTCGGCGTCCGGATCCACGAGGGTACTGCCGCGACCGCCATCCGGCCCGGGCGCGTACGCACCGAGCGTGGGACGGTCCGCGCCGACATCGTCGTCCGGGCGCTGGAGGGGCAGACCGGCAGCATCCAGGGACACGCGCGGCTGCTCCTCGCGATGCACATCCACATGGGCGTGACCGAGCCGCTGCCCGAGGCGTTCTGGGACGAGGTCGGATGGCGTCACCGGGAGACGCTCTCGGAGCTGCGGCAGGTCTACGTGTACGCGCAGCGGACGCGCGACGATCGGATCGCCTTCGGGCTCGCGCGCGGCCATCCGCACCCGGGATGGCTGACCCCGACGTACATCGTTCCGACCGCGGCCAGGGCGCTCCGCGCGCGACTCGCCGAGCTGTTCCCCGCCGCGGCGCACGCGAGGATCGACTCGCTGTGGAGCGGGTACATCGGCATGTCGCGCGACTGGTTCCCCTCGGTCGGCCTCCTCGACGGCATCGCCTGGGCCGGCGGGTACTTCGGCGACGGCGTCTCGACCGCGAACCTCGCCGGACGGACGCTCGCCGAGCTGATCACCGGTCGCGAGACGCAGCTCTCGCGCCTGCCCTGGGTCGGTCACCGCTGGCGGCCCTGGGAGCCACAGGCGCTCGCGATGGTCGGCACCGCGGGGCTGTTCACCGCGCTGCGGTGGGCGGACGCGGTCGAGGCCAGGACCGGACGGCCGTCCCGGGTCGGCGCGACGGCCGAGCGACTGCTTCCGGGTTGACGCGGCGAGGGCCGGCGCGGCGTCGGGTAGCCTGTCCCCGCATCCGAACGAGCGAGGTCCGACGATGGAGGTCCGAGTGATGGCGCGCGACATGGAATGGGCGATCTTCGAGAAGGCCGTCGAGATCACGGCATCCGCGGTCCGCGGGACGCTCGGCGGCGAGAAGAGCCAGCCGCCGTCGTTCGCGGCCGAGGTCTTCAAGGAGGTGTACGGCACCCTCCGCGAGGCGGCGGCCGAGATGCCCGAGCACGGCCGGCCGGGGTTCTAGCGCGGACGGGCGACGGATCTCCGTAGCCCGCGGCGCCCGGCCCGCCGTCCTCCGTTGGTACGAGCCTCGCCGGCGCGCGTACCCGTGGCGCGCCACGCGCGACCCGTACCGGATCCTCGTCTCCGAGGTGATGCTCCAGCAGACGCAGGCGCCTCGGATCGTGCCCGCCTACCGGGCGTTCCTCGTGCGGTTCCCCGATGTCCGCGCGCTCGCCGGGGCGCGGCGCGACGACGTCCTCCGCGCCTGGGACGGTCTCGGCTACAACCGGCGCGCGCTCGCGCTCTCGGGGGCGGCGCGGGCGATCGTTCGGGACCACGCGGGCGCGGTCCCCGCCGACCCCGCGACCCTGCGCTCGCTGCCCGGCGTGGGGCCGTACACGGCGGCTGCGGTCGCGTCGATCGCGTTCGGCGCGGCGGTCGCGGCGGTCGACACGAACGTCCGACGGATCGTCTCGCGCGTGGCCGACGGCACGGACGACGCGTCGCCGGCCCGCGCCCGGGAGCTCGCCGACGCGTGGCTCGACCGGCGCGAACCGGGCGCGTGGAACCAGGCGCTGATGGACCTGGGCCGCGAGGTGTGCCGGCCGCGACCCCGCTGCGACCTCTGCCCGCTCCGGCCCTGGTGCCGCTTCGTCGCGATCGGCGCCGCCCCGTCGTCCGTCCGGCCCCGTCAGGACCGCTTCGAGGGTTCGATGCGACAGGCCCGAGGGGCGGTCGTCCGGACGCTGCGCGAGCGGCGCTCGGGCACGGTCGCGGAGCTGGCGGGGGCCACCGGCCTCGACCGCGAGCGCGTCGCCGAGGCCGTCCGCCGGATGACCGCGGAGGGCCTGCTCGAGACCCGGGGCGGACGCGCTCGCTTGGCGCGCTGACGGCGCGAACGGCGTGTCGGGAACGCGACCCCGACCGCCAGCGTCCAACGGCAGTCCCCGATGCAGGAGGGCCTGATGATCAAGAAGGCCGCACTCACGCTCGTCGCGTTCCTGTCCGTTGCCGCGGTGGTCGGCTTCCTCGTCTCCAGGCCGTTCGGCGGCGCGGACGAGGTCGGCGACGCAGGTGGCGCCGCCCGCGCTCCAACGGAGGAGGCCGCGGGCGAGGGCGCCCCGGGCGGGGCCGCCGCCGGGGCCGTCGCGGAGACGTTCGGCGCGCGCGGCACCGCGGTGAGCGAGCTGCCCGGTCTGCCATCGATCGGCGAGGCCGTCGTCAAGGAGGCCGAGATCGCGGTCGAGGTCCGTCGGGGCACGTTCGCGCAGGCGTTCGACGACGCGTCGCTCGTGGCCGGTCGCTACGGCGGCCACGTGGAGTCGTCCTCGATGGCCGGCGCGCGGGCGCGATCGGGGAGCCTCGTCGTGCGGGTCCCGAGCGATCGGTTCGACGCGGCGATGTCGGACTTCCGCGCGCTCGGCACCGTGACGGGTGAGTCGATCTCGGGCCGCGTCGTCACACAGGAGTTCGTCGACCTCGAGGCCCGCCTGCGGACGTGGGAGTCGCAGGAGGCCGTGCTGCTCGACCTCATGGAGGAGGCCACGAGCGTCGAGGCCACGCTTCGGATCCAGCGCGAGCTCCAGGACGTGCAGTTCCGCATCGAGCAGATCGAGGGCCAGCTCCGCGTGCTCGAGGATCGCACGGCGCTCGCAACGATCCACCTGTCGATGGTCGAGATGGGTGCGCCGGTGGTGCCCCAGCAGCCGAGCGACACCCGCCCGAGCCTCGCCGAGGCGTGGGAGAAGGCCGTCGACGGGTTCCTCGGCGTCGCGTACGCGACCGTCGTCGGGCTCGGGTACCTGCTGCCGATCTCGGCGCTCGGGCTGGCCGTGTGGTTCGCCTACCGGCGGATCCAGCGGCGCCTGCAGCCGGAGGCACCGACCCCCGCCGCCTGAGGCGACATGACAGGTCGGGCCGGAGGCACGACACTGGAGGCGTGAGCGCCGTCGAGTGGATCTTCCGCCCCGAGGTGTCGCGCCCCGTCGTCGTCTGCGCGTTCGCGGGGTGGAACGACGGCGGCGAGGCCGCCACGACGGCGGCTCGCCACCTTCGGGACCGGTGGGTCGCCCGGCGGTTCGCGACGATCGATCCCGAGGACTTCTACGACTTCCAGGTCAACCGCCCCACGGTACGGCTGCAGGCTGGGCTCACCCGTCGCCTGGACTGGCCGACGAACGAGTTCTTCGTTGCCGGTCCGGGCGGCCGCGACGCCGTGTTGCTGATCGGCGTCGAGCCGAACGTGCGCTGGCGCACCTACTGCGAGACGGTCCTGCAGGTCGCCACCGACGTCGAGGCCTCGCTGCTCGTCACGCTCGGCGCGTTCCTCGCGGACGTCCCACACACCGCGGCCGCGCCCGTCGCGGCCTCGAGCACGGACCCGGAGTGGCTCCGGCGATCCGAGGTGGAGCCGGCCCGCTACGAGGGACCCACGGGCATCGTCGGCGCGCTCCACGACGCCGCGTCGACGGTCGGCCTGCCGTCGGTGTCGCTGTGGGGGGCGGCGCCGCACTACCTGCCCTCGACGGCGAACCCGAAGGTGGCCCTCGCGCTCCTCGAGGCGGTCCGCGACGTGATCGGCCTGCAGATCGACACCGGCGATCTCGAGCGCGTGGCCGTGGGGTGGCAACGCCGCGTCGACGAGGAGATCGGCGAGGACGCCGAGCTCTCCGATTACGTCCGCCGCCTGGAGGAGGCGAGCGGCGGGTCCCGGGGTCTGGGCCCGGTGCCGAGCGGCGAGGACCTGGCCGCAGAGCTCGAGCGGTACCTGCGCGACCGGCGCCCCGACGAGTAGGGGCCGGCGTGTCCGGGTGGCCCGGCACCCGCGAGGAGCTGGAGGCCCTGCAGCGGCACCTCGCGACCTTGGAGCCCGATCCGTGGCTCCCGCCGTCCGGGCGCGAGCCCGTGGTCGGAGCGGTGTTCGCGACCTTCTCGACCCGCGCCGATCCGTGGCCGTCGGAGCGCGCGTGGGTCGCCGCCGTCGCCGGCGCCGAGCGCTCGACGATCGTCGCCCCGGTCGAGGGGCCGTATGAACCCGGGTATCTGGGGCTGCGCGAAGGGGCCGCGCTGGAGCGCACCGTGCGCCAGCTGGCGCGCCAGCCGGATGTCCTGCTCGTGGACGCGACCGGCCGGGACCATCCCCGCGGCGCGGGGCTCGCACTGCACCTCGGCGCCGTCATCGGGACGCCGACCGTCGGAGTCACCGACCGGCCGCTCGTCGCGCGGATCGACGCCGAGGGGCGGCTCGTCCTCGACGGACGGGAGGTGGGCAGGGCGGTGGCCACGCGCCGAGGCGCCCGGCCGGTCTGTGTTCACGCAGCCTGGCGGACCGACGTGGAGGTGGCGGTCGCCGTGGTTCGGTGGGCGACAGGCCGGGCCCGGACGCCCGAGCCGCTGCGCCGCGCCCGGTTCCTCGCCCGATCGTGGCGGGCCCGGGACGAGGGACGGCTCCCGCCCGGGTGGCGGATGGACGAGTCCTCGGCACCATGGTTCCCCGCGCGGTGATCCGGGTCAGCCGCGCAACAGCGGCCGCGTGAGACAGGTCGGCCCGCCGTCGCCCTTGCGGCTGATCTCCTCACCGCGGTAGGTGCGGACCTCGACCCCGGCGGTCTCCATCCGACGGCGGGTCTCCGGATTCCCCTCGAGGGCGAGTGCGACGCGCGGCGCCAGGGCGAGCACGTTCGCTCCCATGGAGTCGAACTCGTCCTCGGGTACCTCGACGAGGCCGATCCCTCGCGCCGCGAGCATCCGCATCAGCCGGACCGGCATGAGCGGCGGGTAGCACACGACGAGGTCGCGGTCGAGCGGCGACAGGAGCGAGAGCAGGTGGAGGCACTCGGCGGGGCCGTGGAGGTGGGGCAGGTCGAACGCGAGGACGTCGATCCCCGCGAGCAGCGCGCGGATCGCCGCGACGCCCTCCTCGTTCGTGCGGTAGCCGATCCCGACGGCGAGCGTGCGCCCGTCCGTCCAGAACAGGTCGCCGCCCTCAACGCACGCCGGGTCCTCGAGCGCGCCGAGGATCGGGACGCCGGCGTCCTCCAGGTCATCCGCCACGGCTCGCGGCTCGCGACGTCGGCCCTCCTTGCCCGGTCGCAACAG
>DASTPT010000006.1:0-8542 GCA_035762085.1 Actinomycetota bacterium
TGGCGGTGTTCGAGGTCGGCACGGCGTTCCGACTCCTCGACGACCGTCCGCAGGAGCGGCCGATGGCCGCCTTCGCGATGATCGGGGCCGCCGACGCCGGGTGGACGGGCGGCGGGCGCCCCTTCGACTTCTTCGACGCGAAGGGCGCCGTCGAGTCCCTCATGGCCGAGCTCGGCGTCCCGTGGTCGCTCGGCGAGCCCCTCGGCCGACCGTTCCACCCGGGACGCTCCGGTGCGGTCGTGGTCGGGGGAGGGACCGTCGGGGCGGTCGGCGAGATCCATCCGTCGATCGCGGCCTCGCTGGACGTGACGGGCCGGGTCACCGTGGCCGAGGTGGAGCTGACCGCTCTCATGGAGTCCGCGATCGGCCCGTTCACCGCCGCGGAGGTTCCCCGGTTCCCCCCCGTGCGCAGGGACGTGGCCTTCGTGCTGCCCGCCGACGCTCCGGCCCGGGCCGTGCAGGCCGCGATCGAGGAGACGGCGGGCTCGCTGCTCGGGTCCTGCCTGTTGTTCGACGTGTTCCAAGGCGCCGGACTGCCGGCCGACCGGAAGAGCCTGGCGTTCTCGCTCGACCTCCGGGCGCCCGACCGGACCCTCGCGAGCGAGGAGGCCGACGCCGCCGTGGCGGCCATCGCCGAGCGCCTCGCGCACGACTTCGGGGCCGAGCTCCGCGCCGGCTGATCGACACCGACACCCCGCAGCGGCGCCGGAGAGCGAGGGCTAGACTGGCCCGCATGGATCGCGACTACCTGTCCGTCGACGACCTCTCGGCCGAGGAGCTCGCCGCGTTGCTCGACCTGTCGGCCAAGGTCAAGGCGCAGCCCGAGGACTACGCGGGGCGGCTCGAGGGGCGGTCCGTCGCCCTGATCTTCGAGAAGCCGTCGACCCGCACGCGCGTCTCGTTCGAGGTGGCGGTCGCCTCGACCGGCGGGCACCCGGTGCCGCTGTCCTCCGCCGAACTCCAGCTCGGCCGCGGCGAGACGATCGAGGACACGGGAAGGACCCTCTCGCGATACGTCCACGCGATCGTGCTGCGGACCTTCGAGCAGGAGCGTCTGGAGCTGCTGGCGAGCGCCGCGACGGTCCCCGTCGTGAACGCGCTCTCGGACTTCGAGCACCCGTGCCAGGCCCTCGCCGACCTGCTCACCATCCGCGAGGTGAAGGGCGATCTGGCCGGCCGAACGCTCGTCTACCTGGGTGACGGGAACAACGTGACCCACTCCCTCCTGCTCGCCGGCGCGAAGGCCGGGATGCACGTTCGCGCGGCCACGCCGCCGGGGTTCGAGCCCATCCCGCAGATCGTGCATCGCGCGACCGAGATCGCCGACGGCGCCGGCGGCTCGATCCGGCTGCTCCACGATCCGCTCGAGGCCTGTCGCGGGGCGGACGTCCTGTACACGGACGTCTGGGCCAGCATGGGACAGGAGGCCGAGGCGGACGAGCGTGCGCTCGTGTTCCCGGCGTACGCGCTGGACGCCGCCAAAGTGGACGGCGCCGCGAAGGACGTGACCGTGATGCACTGCCTGCCCGCGCACCGGGGTCAGGAGATCACCGACGAGGTGATCGACGGGCCGCACTCGGTCGTGTGGGACCAGGCGGGGAACCGCATGCACACGCAGAAGGCGCTGCTGCTCTGGCTCCTCGGCGTGGCGTGACCCCTCGGAGCTGACCCCGGTGCCCAGGACCAACGACGCCGTCGAGGCCGTGCTCCTCGAGTACGCCGACCTGTTGTCGATCGTCTCGGAGGACCCGTTCAAGCACCGCGCCTACGAGAAGGCCGCCCGAGCCGTCGGCGGGTACCCCGCGGACGTCGGCGCGCTGGACCTGAAGGGGATCCTCGCGATCCCGAGCGTGGGCAAGTCGATCGCCGAGAAGATCCACGAGTTCATCGAGACGGGGACGATCGGGACGCTCGAGGAGCTCCGTGCCCAGATCCCCGAGGGTGTCCGCGGGATGATGGCCGTGCCCGGGCTCGGCCCGAAGAAGGCGCTCACCCTGTACCAGCAGCTCGGCATCTCGAACGTCGAGGAGCTGGCCCACGCGGTCGAGACCCACCGGCTGGCCGACCTGAAGGGCTTCGGGGCCAAGACCGAGGAGAACATCCGCAAGGGGATCGAGCGCGCACGGAGCACGGGCGAACGCGCGCTCGTCTCCGTCGCGATGGACCTCGCGGAGTACTTCCTCGAGCGTCTCGGCGCCCGGTCGGACGTGCGACGCATCGCCTACGCCGGCTCGCTGCGGCGGATGGCCGAGACGATCGGCGACCTGGACCTGCTCATCGCGGCGCGCGAGCCCGACGCGCCCGAGATCATGGAGGCCTTCACGTCGACGGGCGTCGTGACCGGCGTCCTCGCGAAGGGCGACACGAAGTCGAGCGTGCTCACGCGATCCGGCCTCCAGGTCGACCTGCGGGTCATCGCCCCCGAGGCCTGGGGGGCGGCGATGATCTACTTCACCGGCTCGAAGCCCCACAACATCCGGATCCGCGAGATGGCGGTCCGGAAGGGGCTGAAACTGAACGAGTACGGCCTGTTCGACGCGAAGAGCGGGGACCTGATCGTCGCCGGCACCGAGGAGGAGGTCTACGAGCGGCTCGGGCTGCCCTGGATCCCACCGACGCTCCGCGAGGACCGAGGGGAGATCGAGGCGGCGCTCGAGGGCACGCTGCCCGACGTCCTGACCCAGGGACAGCTCCGGGGCGACCTCCACACGCACACGAAGCTGACCGACGGGCTCGCCACACTCGAGCAGATGCTCGACGCCGCCTCGGGGCTCGGGTACGCGTACTACGCGGTCACGGACCACGCGCCCAACCTGTTCATGCAGCGCATGACCGACGAGAAGATGCTCGCCCAGCGAGACGAGGTCCGAGCGCTCCAGGGCCGCTACCCGAAGATGACGCTGCTCCACGGGTCCGAGCTCAACATCGATCCGGACGGGGAGGTCGATTGGGGACCGGACTTCCTCGAACGGTTCGACATCTGCGTCGCGTCGGTGCACTCGCACTTCAACCAGTCGAAGGCCGACATGACGCGCCGGCTGATCCGCGCGATGGAGAACCCCCACGTCCACGTGATCGGCCACCCGACGGCGCGGCTGATCAACCGGAGGGACGCGATCGAGTTCGACCTGGACGAGGTCTTCAAGGCGGCGGCGCGGACCGGCACCGCGCTCGAGATCAACGCGTACCCCGACCGGCTGGACCTGAAGGACGAGCACATCGTCTGGGCCAAGCGCCACGGGGTGAGGTTCGCGGTGGACACCGATTCGCACGCGACGACGCACCTCGAGGTGATGCGGTACGGCGTCGCGACGGCCCAGCGCGGCTGGCTCACGAAGGAGGACGTCATCAACGCGTGGCCGCTCTCGAAGCTCCGACGGTTCCTGCTCAAGGGCCGGTGAGGCTCGGCCGGCGCCTGCCGCGCTCCTTCTTCGAGCGGTCGCCCATCGAGGTGGCGCCGGACCTGCTCGGCCGGGTGCTCCTGCGCCTGCCGCCGGGCGGAGGTCGCCTGACCGCCAGGATCGTCGAGACCGAGGCGTACGAGGAGGGCGATCCGGCGAGCCACTCGTACCGTGGGCGCACCCGGCGCACCGAGGTGATGTTCGGGCCACCCGGTCACCTGTACGTGTACTTCACGTACGGCATGCATTTCTGCATGAACGTCGTCGTCGGCAGCGACGGGGAGGGCGCGGCCGTGCTGCTTCGGGCCGCCGAGCCGCTCGACGGCGTGCCACAGATGGCCGAGCGCCGAGGGACGACCGATGTTCGGCTGCTGTGCTCCGGTCCCGCCCGCCTGGCGCAGGCGTTCGGCGTGGAGCGAGCGGCGAACGGCCTCGACCTCGTCCGCGGGGGCGACATGTGGGTGCTCGAGGGAGAGCCGGTGCCCTCGGCGGCGATCGCGCGGACGACGCGCGTGGGCGTGCGCGTCGGGACCGATCGGCGGTGGCGCTACCTGGTGCGAGACGACCCGTTCGTATCGCCCGGCCGTCCGGCACCGATCACGGGCTGACGACGATCGTGACCGTCGAGCCCACCTCGGCCTTGGCCCCGCCCTTCGGCGTCTGCTTCCAGACGATCCCCGGCTGGTAGTCGCACTCGGGGGAGCCCGGATCGCAACGCTCCTGGTACGAGATCGTCACGCGGAAACCGGCGTTGCGCAGACGCGCCGACGCGGCGCCCTCGGCCAGGCCGATCACGTCCGGGACCGTGGCGACCTCGGGTTGCTCCGATACCGAGATCGTGACCGTGCTCGTCTGCTGGGCCCTGGAGCCGCCGTCGGGGTCCTGCGCCACCACGGTGCCACCGGGCTGCGACGAGGGCACCAGCTCGACGGCGACGTTGAACCCCGCCGATCTGAGCTCGTGCACCGCCTCACCCTGCTTCATCCCGATCACCGAGGGCACGGTGAGGAACTGGTAGGAGGTCGGTTCCCTGCACACCTTCGTCGGCTCCGTGCCCTGCAGGAACTGGAGGGTCTGGATGTTGCCCGGTGGGGTGAACTCGTTGGCGATGCAGCCCTGCGTCACGTCGATCCGGACCGTCACGTACTCGACGCCGCCCGTCGGCTCGGGGAAGTCGCGGACGGGGATGCGCTCGGTCGCGTTGAACATGAAGGCGTGCCAGATCTGCGCCGGCCACGTGCCACCGAAGACCTTGATGCGGGTCCTCGGGTACTGCATCGAGATCTGGCCCTGCGGGAACCCGACCCACACGGCCGCGACGAGCTGCGGGATGGCGCCCACGAACCACGCGTCGCGGTACAGGTCCTCGGTGCCGGTCTTGCCGAACTGCGGGCGGAACAGCCTCGCCGCCGTGCCGGTCCCGTACTGCACCACCTTCTCGAGGATGTCAACGGCCACGGACGCGACCCCCGGGTCGATGGCCTGCTCCATCTTCGGCGGGGCCCCGTAGATCAGGTCTCCGTTCGCGTCCTCGATCCGGATCACCGGGGTGGGCTGCACGTGCACCCCGCCGTACGCGAGGGTCCCGTAGGCCGACGCCATCTCCAGCGTGCTGACCTCGTTCGCGCCGAGGACGGCCGCCGGGACCGCGCGCAGCGGCGTCGAGGGCTCGGTCGTCCTCGGGCAGCAGCGGATGCCCATGCGCTCGGCGACGTCGATGATCTTCTCGGCGCCCTCGATCGCGTTCCCGCCACCGAGCTTCACCTCGAGGTTCGCGTACGCGATGTTCACGGAGTTGACCGTCGCCGTCTCCAGGCTGATCGTGCCGTAGCCGCTGCCCTCGGCGTTCTGCGGCTCCCACGAGGTGCCGTCCGACAGCGGGATCGACACGGACGACCCGTTCAGCGGCGTCGAGGGGGTGAGTCCGTTCTCGAGCGCCGCGACGAGCGCGAACGGCTTGAACGCCGAGCCGGTCTGCCGCCCCGTGCTGCCGCCGGTCGCCAGGTTGATCCGCGCGTACCGGTCCTTCTCGTCCCAGTAGTCGCGGCCACCCACCATCGCTCGCACGTAGCCCGTCCGCGGATCCAGCACCGTCATCGCCGCGTACGGGTCGCGCGCGTACGGGAGCACCTGGCGGACGGCGCGCTCCGCCTGGAACTGCATCCGCGGGGACAGCGTGGTCGTGATGCGGAGCCCTCCCTTGAACAGCAGGTCGTACCGATCCGAGACCGTCTCGCCGAACCGCGGGTTCGAGAGGAACCACTCCTTGAAGAAGTCGACGAAGTACGGCGCGATGTACCTGCGCTCCTCTGGGCCACCGATCTCGAGACCCAGCCGTGAGCGCACGGCTTCGTCGTGGGTCGCCTGGTCGATCAGCCCCTGCGCGAGCATCGCGTCGAGGACCCGCGTCCGCCGGGCCCGCGCGCGCTTGGGGTGCGTCACGGGGTCGTACGTCGAGGGCGACGGGATCACGCCGGCGAGCAGCGCGGCCTGGGGCAGGTTCAGCTCGGTTGCGTCGATCCCGAAGTAGGTCCGCGCGGCGGCCTGCACCCCGTACGCGCCGTTGCCGAAGTACACGGTGTTCAGGTACTCGGTGAGGATCTCCTCCTTCGTCTGGTTCTGCTCGAGCTGCCACGCGAGGTACGCCTCCTTGAACTTGCGGGAGAGCGCGATCTCGTCGCCCACGTACAGGTTCTTCACCAGCTGCTGCGTGATCGTCGAAGCGCCCTGTTCCACGCTGCCCTCGGTCACGTTCGTGTAGGCGGCCCGCAGGAGCGCCTTGAGGTCGACGCCGGCGTGATCCCAGAAGCGCTGGTCCTCGATCGCGACGGTCGCGGCGGCCATGACCTGGGGGATGTCCTTCCACTTCACGACGACCCGATCCTCGCCGGCGTGGAGCGGGGCGATCAGCGACCCGTCCTCGGCGTACAGGAACGAGGTCTGGGGCAGCGCCTGGGCGTTTTGGCGCTCCTCCTTCAGGTCGGGGAGGTCGCAGGACTGCGCCACGAGGGCGAGCGCGCACAGCGCGGCCACGGGGAAGGTGCGTCGCTGCATACGAGCCATCTTCGCACAGCCTTCCCGGTTCCCCGTGCTGGTAGCATCGCGGCGCCCATGGGTCCCTCCGACCTGCCGACGCTGCTCGCCGGGCCCGCCGAGGTGGTCCCGGCCGACGGCCTCGAGCACAAGCTTGCGCTCGGACGGCCCTTGCGGGTGAAGCTCGGGCTCGACCCCACGGCGCCGTCCGTGACGCTCGGCTGGGCGGTGGTCCTGCGCAAGCTCCGGCAGTTCCAGGACCTGGGGCACATCGCCGTGCTGATCGTCGGGGACTTCACCGCCCGGGTCGGTGACCCCTCCGGCAAGACCGAGACGCGGCCGCGCCTGTCGAAGGACGAGGTCGACGCGTACGCCGAGCGACTGCTCGAGCAGTTCTGGCTCATCCTCGATCGGGAACGGACCGAGCTCCGACGTAACTCCGAGTGGCTCGAGGGGCTGTCGATGGAGGACGTCCTCCGGCTCGCCGCCTCGACCACGGTCGCTCAGATGCTCGAACGCGAGGACTTCTCGGCGCGGTATGCGGACGGGAAGCCGATCTCGATGATGGAGTTCCTCTACCCGCTCCTGCAGGGCTACGACTCCGTGGCGACGCGCGCCGACGTCGAGCTCGGGGGAAGCGACCAGCTCTTCAACCTGCTCGTCGCCCGCGACCTCCAGCGCGAGCACGGCCAGGATGAGCAGATCGCTCTCACGGTGCCGCTGCTCGTCGGGATCGACGGCGTGCAGAAGATGAGCCAGTCGCTCGACAACTACGTCGGGATCACCGAGTCCCCCGACGACATGTTCGGCAAGCTCGTTCGGGTGTCCGACGAGCTGATCGTGGAGTACCGGCGCCTCACCCTGGACTTCTTCCGCGACCCCGAGGAGCCCGAGCGGGTCGCCGCCGGTCTGGCCGACGGCACGCGCGATCCGTGGACCGAGAAACGCCGGATGGCCCGCGAGGTGGTCGACCTGTACCACGGTCCCGGCGCGGGGGAGCGGGCCGAGGCGCACTTCCTGCGTGTTCACCGTGAGGGCCGACTCCCGGACGAGATCCCAGACATCGTCGTCCCGAGGGCGACAGCGTTCGCGCAGAAGGGGTCCGCGATCCGCGTGCTCGATCACGTCGGCGTCCTCGTGGCGCTCGGGCTGGTGCGGTCGAAGTCCGAGGCCCGCAGACTCATCGACCAGCGCGGGGCCCGGTGCGATGGCAGGGAGGTCGCCACGTACGACGGCCGTTGGGATGGACCGGATGACGCCCTGATCGGCTCCGTCTGGCAGGTTGGCAAGCGCCGCTTCGCGCGGGTCTCGGGGATCTCCGACGAGTCGCCCACCCCGGCCTGAGCCGAGCCCGGGCATCATCGAACGGCCGTTCGGACTTGCGCCGGGCTGTTACCATTGGGCGTAGCTGAACAGCGGTTCTGCGGCATCCAGCCGGCTCGTCCGGGGCTCTGTTGACGCCCCGACGTTCTGTGCCTACCATAAGGGGTCGGCGCGACCCCTTCCTTGGGATCACTTCCCGCCTGGGTGTCGCTCGCACCTTGAGAACTGAACAGTGTGCCAAAAGCCAGTGCGAAACCCCGTCCCACGGGAACGGCGCGATCCTCGCGTCCGGACCCGCGAGACGGTCGTACATACGCAACACAGGAGACCCATCGGGACGTGCCTGTCCCGGGGGGTCGACTTTCCAACAAGAACGCCAGACCGGCCCTCGGGCCGGACGAAGCGATCTCTACGGAGAGTTTGATCCTGGCTCAGGACGAACGCTGGCGGCGTGCTTAACACATGCAAGTCGAGCGAGCCCCTTCCTTCGGGAGGGTGTGCTAGCGGCGAACGGGTGAGTAACACGTGGGCAACCTGCCCTCAGCTCTGGGATAACTCCAAGAAATTGGGGCTAATACCGGATATGACTGCTGACCGCATGGTCTGGTGGTGGAAAGATTTATCGGCTGGGGATGGGCCCGCGGCCTATCAGCTTGTTGGTGGGGTAGTGGCCTACCAAGGCGACGACGGGTAGCCGGCCTGAGAGGGTGACCGGCCACACTGGGACTGAGACACGGCCCAGACTCCTACGGGAGGCAGCAGTGGGGAATATTGCGCAATGGGCG
>DASTPT010000007.1:0-36783 GCA_035762085.1 Actinomycetota bacterium
CCGGGGTGGGAGCGTGAGCTCGGCGCTCGTCGTGCGGGCGCCGCTCGCGTGGCTCGGGACCGGCTCCGTCGTCCGCGACGTCGCCGTGGTGGTCGAGCGGGGTCTCGTGGCCTACGCGGGTCCGGCCGCCGACGCCCCCGAGCCCGCCGAGCGCGAGGAGTTCGACGTCGACGGCTTCCTGATGCCGGCCGTGGCCGACCGGCACGTCCACATCGGGCTGGCCGACCCGGCGACCGTGATCCTGCGCGGCGTCACGGCCGTGCGCGACTGTGGCTGGCCCGCCGACGTCATCTTCCCGCTCGCCGACGCGTCCGAGATGCCCAGCTTCACCGGCCCGCTGATCCGCGCGGTTGGCCCGATCCTCACCGCGCCAGGGGGGTACCCGTCCCGGGAGCGCTGGGCGCCCCCGGGCACCAGCCTGGAGGTGCACGATCCGGGCGAGGCGGAGCGCGCGGTACGGATGCTGGCCGGTCGTGGCGCGGTCGCGATCAAGCTCTCGCTGAACTCGGTCGCGGGGCCCACCCTCCGGGACGCGGACCTCGAGGCGATCTGCTCGGCGGCGGCCGAGGCCCGACTCCCCGTCGTCGCCCACGTCGAGGGCCAGGGGCAGGCCGAGCGGGCGCTCGGGGCCGGCGTCCGCGAGATCGCGCACACGCCGTGGACCGAGCGGCTGTCCGACTCGGTCGTGGAGTCCCTCGCGAAGCGCACGCGGATCGTCTCGACGCTCGACATCCAGAGCTTCGGCGGCGACACGTCGGAGGTCCGAACGGCCGTGGACAACCTCCGCCGCTTCCACGAGGCGGGCGGCATGGTCCTGTACGGCACCGACCTGGGCAACGGGCCGATCCCGCCGGGCGTGGACGTCCGCGAGGTCCTGCTGCTCCGCCAGGCGGGCCTGACCGTCGAGGAGATCCTCCAGGCGATGGCCCGCGGTCCGCTGCAGCGCAACGCGCCGGGAGACCTCCTCGCGCTCGGGAGGAACCCGTTCGAGGAGCTCGACGCGGTCGAGGACGTGCGGCTGGTCGTCCGCGGCGGTCGCGTGGTGGCCTGAGGGCGCTTGCGCCGTCCGTCCGGAGCCGGTAGACACGTCGGGTCCGACCGGGCGCACACGAGGAGGTCGCCATGAGCACGACCCAGACGCCGCCGGCGCTCGCGCCCGGGGCCCAGATCCTGCCCGAGGAGCTCGGGCTCACCCAACGCAACCACAGCTTCCATCTCGAGGGGCTGCGGTACGACGTCACGCCGATCGGCATGCACTATCTGCTGATCCACTTCGACATCCCCGACGCCGACGAGCAGGCGTGGCGGGTGTCGATCGGCGGGCTCGTGCGGAACCCGCTCGAGCTCTCGATCGCCGACCTGCGGGCGCGTCCGGCGGTGACGATGCCGGTGACGATGGAGTGTGCGGGCAACGGCCGCGCCCGTCTGACGCCCCGGCCGGTCTCGCAGCCGTGGCTCGACGAGGCCATCGGGACCGCGTCGTGGACCGGCACCCCGCTCGCTCCGATCCTGGAGGAGGCGGGGCTCGACGAGGACGCCGTCGAGATCGTGTTCGCCGGCGCCGACCGTGGGATCCAGGGTGGCGTCGAGCAGGACTACGAGCGGAGCCTCACGATCGCAGAGGCGACGAGGGAGGGCGTGCTCCTCGCCTACGAGGTGAACGGGCTGCCGCTGCCGCCCCAGCACGGGTATCCCGTGCGGCTGCTCGTCCCGGGCTGGTACGGGATGACCAGCGTGAAGTGGCTCACGAGGATCAGCGCGGTGGCGGAGCCCTTCGAGGGCTTCCAGATGGACGTCTACCGGATGCGTGAGGAACCGGACGAACGCGGGGTCCCCGTCACGCGGATGCAGCCCCGGGCGTTGATGATCCCGCCCGGCATCCCGGACTTCCTGACGCGCGATCGGCTCGTCGACGCCGGCCCGATCGAGCTGGTCGGTCGGGCCTGGTCGGGATGGGCGTCGATCGCCGACGTCGAGGTCTCGGTGGACGGCGGTGCCTGGACGGCGGCCGAGCTCGGCACCCCGCCCGGCCAATACGCGTGGGTCCGGTGGCGGTGGCGCTGGGACGCGGAACCCGGCGAGCACGAACTCGCGTGCCGCGCCACGGACGCCGCCGGCAACGCGCAGCCCGAGGAGCCTCGGTGGAACCACCACGGGTTCCAGAACAACGCCGTCCAGCGTGTCGGCGTGACGGTGCGGGAGCCTTAGCGCACCCGCGCGAGCTCCTCGAAGCAGCGATCGACGTCCGCCTCGGTGTTGAAGAAGTGCGGGCTGATCCGCAGGCCGTCGCCGCGGAAGTCCGTGCAGACGTCACGGTCCAGCAGCGCGTGACAGATCCGTTCGGCGTCGGGGCCGACCCCGACGTTCACGACGCCACCCCGCGCGGCCCGGTCGCGCGGCGAGCGCACCGGCAGACCCATCGCGTCTGCCCGCTCGATCACGTGGTCCGTGAGCTCGCCCTGCCGAGCACGGATCCGGGCCGGGGTGACCTCCGCGATGACGTCCATCCCGCCCTGCGCGAGGAACACCACCGGAGCCGGCGGCGTGCCGTGCTCGAGCCGACGGGCGTCCGGGTGGTACTCGAGACGCCGCGGGTCGAACGAGAACGGGTCCGCCGTAGCGAACCAGCCCGTGACGGCCGGCTCCAGGCTCGGCAGCAGCTCCCGACGGGCGTACAGGAAGGCGAGACCAGGGCCGCCGCACATCCACTTCAGCACGCCGGCGGTGTACAGGTCGCACCCCAGATCGTGCAGGTCGAGCGGGACGATCCCCAGGCCGTGGTAGTCGTCGACGAACGACAGCGCGCCGCGCTCTCGGGCGATCCGGCAGACCTCCTTCGCGTCGACCAGCGCGCTCGAGCGGTACAGGACGCGGTTCACCATCACGAGCGCGGTCCGCTCGTCGATCGCCCGGTCGAACTCCTCGAGCGGGATCGTCAGGCCGTTGGGGGAGCGGAGCCACTCGACCTCCACGCCCCGCGACCGCTGCGCGAGCCACACGTGCCCGTCGGTCGGGAAGTCCAGCTCGGACAGGACGACCTTCGGGCGCTCGGTCAGATCCAGGGCCGAGGCGACCGTCGAGATCGCGATCGAGATGTTCGTCGTGATCGCGACCTCGCCGGGGTCGCAGCTCACGAGCGCGCCGAAGGCGCGCTTCAACTCGCCCATCGCGGGGAAGACGTGCTCGAACCAGACGTGGTCGGGCGCCCCGAGACCGGCCCAGGCCTCGAGGTAGCCCTCGAGCCGTTCGCGCGCGCGGGACCCGATCGGGCCGAGCGACGCGCTGATCAGATAGGTCTTGCGCCGAAGGACCGGGAACTCGTCCCGGTAGTCCGCGAGGTCCATCGCCGCATGGTACGCGGGACCGTCAGCGTCGCGCCCCCGGCGCGATGAGACCGTGGGGCCGGTAGACGTACTCGAGCTTCAGGCGATCGGGGTCCTCGAAGTAGACGGCGTAGTTCGGCGCGTCCTCGGTCCCCATCTCCATCGGACCGCCGTAGAGGATCGTCGTCCCGTGCTCGACGAGCCAGCCGTGGAGCTCGTCGACCGCCTCGTGCGTCGGCGCCGGGAACGCCAGGTGGTTCACGCCGATGCGCTTGCGGTGGAAGCCGTGGTACAGGAACGGCTCGCGCGTCTGCACGAGCGTGATGTAACAGGCGTCGGTCCCGAACGAGATCCAGTGCTGTCCGCGCTCGACCTCCGTGAGCCCGAAGCGGCCGAGCAGGTCGCGGTAGAAGGCCTCGGAGCGTGTCAGGTCCCGGACGTTCAGGTCGAGGTGGTGTAACGCCTGCCCCATGGCCTCAGTCCTCGATGTCGTCGTCCTCGCCCGACCCGGTGTCCTCGTGCTGGACGAGGTAGTCGATGTAGAAGGGCCGCAGCGCGTCCGCGAGCTCGCCGCGGTCGGCGTCGACGAGGTCGTTCAGCAACGCGAGCGGCCGCATGATGTCGCTCTCGCTCCGCTCCTCGTCGCCGGCGGCGGCGCGGGCCTCCGGGATCGTCCTGAGCAGATCCCACAGGAACGACACGTCCACGCGGCGCCAGGCGAGCCGGGTCGCGCGGTCGTGCAGCTCCGCGGACGAGAGGCGGTCGAGCTCGTCGCGCTCGGTCACGTCCCGAGCATAGACCCGGCGCGGGACGAGCCGCGCCGGGTGCCGACCATCGGTCGCCCGGGCGAAGATGGCTTGGTGAGCGCACGGTGGGTCCTGCACATGGACCTCGACGAGTTCATCGCGGCCGTCGAGGTGCTCCGCCGGCCGGAGCTGACCGGCCGGCCGGTGGTCGTGGGCGGCGACGGCGACCCGACGAAGCGCGGCGTCGTCTCGACCGCGAACTACGAGGCGCGGACCTACGGCATCCGCTCCGGCATGCCGCTGCGGACCGCGCTCAAGCGGTGCCCCGAGGCCGTGTTCCTGCCGGTCGACGCGCCCGCCTACCTGGCGGCGTCGTCCGAGGCGATGGACACGCTCCGGACGTTCCCCGCGGTCGTCCGGGTGCTCGGCTGGGACGAGGCCTTCCTCGGCGTCGAGACCGACGACCCGGAGGCGCTCGCGCGGCAGGTGCAACGAGCGGTGCTCGAGCGGACGCGCCTGTGGTGTTCGATCGGCATCGGCGACACAACGCTCCGAGCCAAGCTCGCGAGCGGGTTCGCGAAGCCGCGCGGGGTCTTCCGGCTCACCGAGGACAACTGGATGGAGGTCATGGGCGCGTTGCCGACGGCCGAGCTGTTCGGGATCGGACGGAAGACCGCCGCGAAGCTCGAGGCGCTCGGCGTCCGCACGGTCGAGGAGCTCGCACGCGCGGACGATGAGCGGCTCGCCGAACGCTTCGGGCCGAGGACCGGCCCGTGGCTCCACGCGGTCGCCCGCGGCGAGGGCGAGCGGCTCGTGACCGACGAGCCATACGTGCCCAGGGGCCACGGCAAGGAGCGGACGTTCCAGGCCGACCTGACCGACCCCGCCGAGATCCGGGATCGGACCGCCGCCCTTGCCCGGGAGCTCGCCGAGGAGCTCGCGGGCGGGGATCGAGCGGTGGTTCGGGTCGTCGTCAAGGTCCGGTTCGCGCCGTTCTTCACGTCCACCCACGGCGTTCGGCTGTCGGCGCCGACCCTCGACGCCGCGGCGATCGAGCGGGGGGCCCTGGAGGCGCTCGGGCGGTTCGAGCTCGACCGCCCGGTCCGGCTCCTCGGCGTCCGCGCCGAGCTCGCCGACCCCGGAGCGGCCTGATCGGCCGTCGGGTCCGGCCCGAGCGAGCGATGTCGGGGTCGCCCGTAGAATCGCGTCCGTGGGCACCGACACACTCGTCATCCACGGCGCCCGTGAGCACAACCTCAGGAACGTCACGCTGGAGCTGCCGCGCGACAGGCTGATCGTGTTCACGGGTCTGTCCGGCTCCGGCAAGAGCTCCCTGGCCTTCGACACGATCTACGCCGAGGGCCAGCGCCGGTACGTCGAGTCGCTCTCGGCCTACGCCCGGCAGTTCCTCGGGCAGATGGAGAAGCCCGACGTCGACTTCATCGAGGGCCTGTCGCCGGCGATCTCGATCGACCAGAAGTCGACGTCGCGGAACCCGCGCTCGACCGTGGGGACGATCACCGAGGTCTACGACTACCTCCGCGTGCTCTTCGCGCGGGTCGGGCACCCGCACTGCCCGAACTGCGGCCGGCCGATCGGACGTCAGACGCCCGAGCAGATCGTCGACCAGGTGATGGAGCTCCCCGAGGGCACCCGCTTCCAGGTGCTCGCGCCGGTCGTGCGGGGCCGCAAGGGCGAATACGAGAAGCTGCTGCAGGACCTGGCGAAGCGGGGGTTCGTCCGCGCGCGGATCGACGGCGAGGTCCGCGAGCTGTCCGAGCAGATCCGCCTGCCCCGGCACTACAAGCACACGATCGAGGTCGTCGTCGACCGCCTCGTCGCCAAGCCCGACATCCGACGCCGGGTCGCGGACTCGATCGAGACGGCGCTCCAGCTGACCGAGGGCATCGCGGCCGTCGCGGTCCAGACCCACGAGGGCGAGGACGTCCAGACGTTCAGCCAGTCCCTCGCCTGCACCTACTGCGGCCTCTCCTTCGAGGAGCTCCAGCCGCGGAACTTCTCGTTCAACTCGCCGTACGGGGCCTGCCCGACCTGCGACGGGCTCGGCACGCGTCTCGAGGTCGACGCCGAGCTCGCGATCCCCGACCCCGACCTCTCGATCGACGAGGGCGCGATCGCGCCGTGGGCCGGCTCGCGGCTCGAGTACTGGGAGCGCGTGCTCCAGGCCGTGGCCGACACGCATGGGTTCTCGACGGCGACGCCGTGGAGGAAGCTGCCGAAGAAGGCACGCGACGTCATCCTGAACGGGTCGTCCACCGAGATCTACGTCCGCTACAAGAACCGGTACGGGCGGATCCGCTCGTACTACACCACTTACGAGGGCGTCCTCCCGGTGGTCGAGCGCCGCCACGCCGAGACCGACTCGGACAGCCAGCGCGAGAAGCTCGAGCAGTTCATGCGCGAGATCCCGTGCCGGGCGTGCGGCGGCGCGCGGCTGAAACCGGAGAGCCTGGCGGTGCGGATCGGGGGCATCAATATCGCGCAGCTCACATCCTGGTCGATCCGGGACACGCTCCGGTTCTTCGACGAGGTCGACCTCTCGGAGCGCGAGCACATGATCGCCGAGCGCCTGGTGAAGGAGATCCGCGCGCGGCTGGGATTCCTCGTGGACGTCGGGCTCGACTACCTGACGCTCGACCGCGCCTCGGGCACGCTCGCGGGCGGGGAGGCGCAGCGGATCCGGCTGGCCACGCAGATCGGCAGCGGGCTCGTCGGCGTGCTCTACATCCTCGACGAGCCGTCGATCGGGCTGCACCAGCGCGACAACCGGCGGCTGATCGACACGCTCGTGCGCCTGCGGAACCTGGGGAACACACTCATCGTGGTCGAGCACGACGAGGCCACGATCCAGGCTGCCGACTACATCGTGGACATCGGTCCGGGCGCGGGGGAGCACGGGGGCGAGATCGTGTACTCGGGCGAGCTGCAGGGCCTGCTCGAGTGCGAGGGCTCGATCACCGGCGCGTTCCTCGCGGGCCGCCGGGTGATCCCCACCCCCGAGGTCCGGCGCTCGCCGGGCGACCGATGGCTGAGGGTGGTCGGCGCGCGCGAGCACAATCTGAAGGACGTCGATCTGCAGATCCCGCTCGGCCTGTTCGTGTGCGTAACGGGGGTCAGCGGCTCGGGCAAGTCCACGCTCGTGCAGGAGGTGCTCCTGCGGGCGCTGATGCAGAAGGTGTATCGGTCGCGGATCCTGCCGGGCAAGCACCGCAAGCTCGTCGGCTGGGAGGAGGTCGACAAGGTGATCGACATCGACCAGTCGCCGATCGGGCGGACCCCGCGCTCGAACCCGGCCACGTACACCGGCGTCTTCGACCACGTCCGCACCCTGTTCAGCCAGGTCCCCGAGGCACGGGTGCGCGGCTACAAGCCTGGCCGGTTCTCGTTCAACGTGCGCGGCGGGCGGTGTGAGAACTGTGCCGGCGACGGCCAGATCAAGATCGAGATGCACTTCCTCCCCGACGTGTACGTGACCTGCGAGGTCTGCAAGGGGCACCGGTACAACCGCGAGACGCTCGAGGTGCGGTACAAGAACCGGTCGATCGCCGACGTCCTCGAGATGAGCGTGGACGAGGCGCTCGCGTTCTTCCAGAACATCCCCGTCATCAAGCGGCACCTGCAGACGCTGTCGGACGTCGGGCTGGGCTATGTGAAGCTCGGGCAGCCGGCGCCCACGCTCTCGGGCGGCGAGGCGCAGCGGATCAAGCTGGCGGGCGAGCTGCAGAAGCGAGCGACCGGCAACACCCTCTACGTGCTCGACGAGCCCACGACCGGCCTCCACTTCGAGGACATCCGGAAGCTGCTCGCGGTGCTCCAGCGGCTGGTCTCGGCCGGCAACACGGTGCTCGTGATCGAACACAACCTCGACGTGGTGAAGACCGCCGACTGGATCGTCGACCTGGGTCCGGAGGGCGGCGACGCGGGCGGTGAGGTCGTGGTGGCCGGCCCCCCCGAGCACGTGGCGGTGCACCCCGACTCGCACACCGGGCGGTTCCTGGCCGAGGTGCTCGGGACGCTGCCGCTCCAGGCGGTCGGCGCCGGCGCCGACGCGTGATCGGCCCATCGGCCGGGAACGACCTTGCTATCATGCGCCCGCCCATGTCCAGGAGGCTGCTCCCGCTCGCGCTCGTGCTGGCCGTCCTGGCCGCCGCGTGCGCCGAGGCGCCGGTCGAGCCGGCCTTCGGCTCGGGCGAGGCGTTCGTCCCGTACGTCGTCGACCGGCTGAACGATGCCGGCCGCCATCCCTCGGTCGCCGTCGCCGACGGCCGCCCGGTCGTCGCGTACTTCTCGTTCGCGGAGGAGGTCCCGGAGGGCTCGTTCCCGGAGACGCGGCCGATCGGCGCCCCCTCGATCCCCGGCGTGATGCTCGCGACGGAGCAGGACGGCATCTGGACGCGTGGCGCGATCGCGATCGAGAGCCAGATCGCGAACGTCCAGGTGGCGTTCAACCCGGCCTTCGAGGAGTCGGTCGGGAAGCTGACCCCGGACAGCGTGACGGGTCTGCAGCTGGTGGCCGACCCGGACGGCGCGCTCCACGCCGCGTGGGGGAGCGGCGACGGCGTGTTCTACGCCACGGGGTCGGCGGATCCGGCCTCGCAGACGCAATGGACCGCCGAGCAGGTGACGCGTACCCCGGGGATCGGCCCGTCGCTCGCGCTCGATGGCGCCGGGAGCCCGTGGATCGCGTATCAGACCTCGACGTCGGACATCGCGAGCGTCGAGGTGGCGACGATGGACGGCGGTGGATGGACGACCGAGGAGGTCGCCTCGGCGCCGGGGTGCGATCGTTGTCGCACCGCCCTCGCGGTGAACGGCGACGGCGAGCCGGTCGTCGCGTATGGGATCGGGGCCTCGAACCTCGGGGCGGCCGTACGGACGGCTGCCGGCTGGGAGACCTCGACGGTCGAGCGGGGAGGCTCCGGGGAGGGCCTCGCGGCGGCCACGGCGGCCGACGGAGTGGTGCTCACGTACCGGGCGGGCGCGGAGGTGCACATGGCGGCCGGCGACGGCACGGGCGCGTGGCAGACGGCCACCGTCGCCGAGATCGGCGAGGGCGCCCAGGGTCCCGGCGGTGGGACGAGCGTTGCCGTGGACGAGTCCGGCGGGATCGTCACCGCCTGGTACGACCCGGCCGCGGACGGGGTGTCGGCGGCGCTGTCCTCGGACGGGCAGTCGTTCACGCCGATCGACCTCGGGCTGACCACGGGGGCGACCGACCCCGCGGTGGCGACGACCGCCGACGGCGCCTCGCGCTACGTCGCGTGGTACGACTCGGGGCCGCAGGACCTCGTGCTCGGCCGGTACGGCGAGGTGGGTGACCTCGCGATCGGCGTCCCGAGCCCGACCCCGACGGCGGTGGGGCAGGCGACGGGGCCCGCGCCGACCCAGGAGTGCACGCCGGTGGTGGACGGAGAGGTGACCGTGGTCGCGGAGGGCATCGCGTTCACCGACGGCTCGTGCATCGAGGCGCCCGTCGGCGAGCCGTTCACGATCGTCTTCGACAACCGAGACCCGGACGTCCAGCACAACGTCCAGGTCTTCGAGGGCTCGGAGCCGAGCGGGGCCACCCTGTTCGCGGGCGACCTGATCACCGGCCCCGATCAGATCGAGTACGAGATCCCAGCCCTCGACGAGGGCGAGTACGCCTACAACTGTGTCGTCCACCCGAACATGATCGGGCGGATCGTCGTCGGCGCCGGCGCTGGCGGCGCGACCGGGGCGACCGGGGCGACCGGGGCCACCGGGACGACCGGCGGCGGTGGCGGCGGCGGGGGAGGCGGTGGCGGCGCGACCACCACGAACGTCGTCGCGCAGAACATCGCGTTCGACACGTCCACGATCACGCTCTCGGCCGACGCGGAGCAGGTCATCACGTTCGACAACCGCGACGCCGGCGTGCAGCACAACATCGCGATCTACACGGATTCCTCGATGACGGAGGAGCTGTTCAACGGCGAGCTCGTCACCGGCCCGACCGTCGTCGAGTACACGATCCCGCCGCTGCCGGCGGGCGAGTACTTCTTCGTCTGCATCGTCCACCCGAACATGACGGGGACCGTCGTCGTCCAGTAGCCGTTCGTCCGCGGGCATCTCGGCCGCCGTGGACCCCGCCGGTAGGATTGCCGCGTGAGCGTCCCTCGGCCGCAGACCTCCCAGATCCCCGACCAGCCGGGCGCGTACCTGTTCCGGGACGGCGACGGCCGCGTCGTCTACGTCGGCAAGGCGCGGTCGCTCCGCAAGCGCCTCGCGAGCTACTGGGTCAAGCCCCTGCACCCCCGGACCGAGGCGATGGTCGCCGCGGCGCGGTCGGTGGAGTGGATCGTCGCCTCGACCGAGGTCGACGCGCTCATGCTCGAGTACAACCTGATCCAGGAGCACCGGCCCCGGTTCAACGTTCGGTACCGGGACGACAAGTCGTACCCGTACCTGGCGCTCACGGTGGGCGAGCGGTGGCCGAGGGCGCAGGTCCTCCGCGGCACGAAGCGGAAGCGCGTGCGCTACTTCGGCCCGTTCGGGCACGCGTACGCGATCCGAGAGACGCTCGACGCCCTCACGCGGGTCTTCCCGGTGCGGACCTGTTCGAACGCGTTCTTCGACCAGCGCGCCCGAGCGCGTCGGCCGTGCCTGTACTACGACATCGGCCGCTGCTCGGGGCCGTGCGTGCCCGAGGCCACCGGCGTGACCGAGGAGGCGTACCGCGCCGACGTCGAGGCGCTCGCCGACTTCCTGGGCGGGAACGAGCGCCCGGTCCTGGCCCGGCTCGAGCGCGAGATGCGGCAGGCGGCCGAGCGCCAGGAGTACGAGCTGGCGGCGAAGCTGCGGGACCAGCTCCAGGCGGCCCGCCGGGCGCTCGAGCACCAGGAGATGGTCCTCACCCAGCCCGAGGATCTGGATGTCGTCGCGCTGGCCGAGGACGACCTGGAGGCGGCGTTCCAGGCGTTCTTCGTCCGGCGCGGGCGCGTGATGGGCCGCAAGGGGTGGATCGTGGACCGGGTCGAGGAGCTCGACCGGTCGCAGCTGATCGCGTCGTTCGTCCGCCAGCTCTACATGGAGCGCCAGGAGGTGCCGCCGCGGGTGCTCGTCCCCGAGCTGCCCGAGGACGCCGACGTCCTCGCGGCCTGGCTGTCCGAGCGCCGGGACGGGCGCGTCTCGATCGCCGTCCCCGAGCGGGGGGCCAAGCGCAAGCTGATGGACACGGTCGCCCAGAACGCGCGGGACCACTTCCTGCGGCACAAGCTGAAACGGGCGTCAGATTTCGGGGCGCGGTCGCGGGCGCTCGCCGAGCTCGGCGCGATCCTCGGCCTCGAGCAGGCGCCGCTGCGGATCGAGTGCTACGACATCTCGAACCTGGGGCCGACGGACATCGTCGGCTCGATGGTGGTGTTCGAGGACGGCCTGCCGAAGCGGTCGGACTACCGGCGCTTCCGGATCAGGGGCGTGCCGGGGCAGGACGACTTCGCGAGCATGGAGGAGATGCTGCGCCGCCGCTTCGCGCGCCTACGGGCCGAGGCCGACCCCGACCACCCACGGCCGAAGCGGTTCGCGTATCCTCCCTCGCTCGTCGTCGTCGACGGCGGCCGGGGACAGCTCTCGGTCGCGACGAAGGTCCTGGCCGAGGCCGGCCTGCACATCCCCGCGGTCGGCCTGGCGAAGCGGCTCGAGGAGGTGTACTTCCCGGACCGGCCGGACCCGTTGGTCGTGCCGCGCGGGTCCGAGGCGCTGTTCGTCCTGCAGCACCTCCGCGACGAGGCCCACCGGTTCGCGGTGACCTACCACCGCGAGCGCCGCCAGAAGCGGGCGCTCGCCTCGCCGCTCGACGAGGTGCCCGGCGTGGGCCCGACGCGGAAGAAGGCGCTGTTGAAGCGGTTCGGGTCGCTCGCGCGGCTCGCGCGCGCCACGCCCGGGGAGATCGCCCAGACGCCCGGCGTCGGCCCCGAGCTCGCCAGGGCGATCCACGACCGGCTCCATGCCCCGGCCGCCGAGCGCAGGGAGAGCGCCTGATGGCGCGGACCGCCGTCCGAGCCGTGCCCGGTGGAGGACACCACGAGCAGGGGACCGGGTTCGTCATCATCACCGGGCTCTCGGGCGCCGGTCGCTCGGAGGCCGCGAAGGCGCTGGAGGACCTCGGCTACTTCGTGGTCGACAACCTGCCGCCCTCGCTGCTGTCGAAGATGGCCGAGCTGGCCTCGCGCCCGGGCGGCCCCGGCGGGAAGGTGGCGATCGTCGTGGACGTGCGAGGCGGCGTGTTCTTCGGCGAGCTGTCGAAGGCGCTCGAGGAGCTGGAGCACCTGAGCGTGCCGTACCGGATCGTCTACCTCGACGCGTCGGACGAGGTGCTCGTGAACCGGTACGAGGCCACGCGCCACCGGCACCCCCTGGCGCCGGCCGACCGGGTCGTCGAGGGGATCCGGAAGGAGCGGATGATGATGGAGGGGCTCCGGGGGGAGGCCGACCTGATCATCGACACGTCGAGCCTGGCTCCGCACGAGCTCCGCGAGCGCCTCCGCGACGCCTTCTCGGACGCCCCGGCCGAGCAGGGCCTGCAGGTCTCGCTCCTGTCCTTCGGGTTCAAGTACGGCAGCCCCCGGGACGCCGACCTGGTGATCGACGTGCGGTTCCTCCCGAACCCGCACTGGGTGGACGAGCTCCGGCCGCTCCCCGGCACGGACGAGCGCGTCCGGACCTACGTCCGCGGCCAGCAGACGTACCGTGAGTTCCTGCGCCGCCTCCGCGCGCTCCTGGGGTTCATGGTCCCGGGGTTCGTCGCGGAGGGGAAGTCCTACCTCACCGTTGCGATCGGCTGCACGGGCGGACGGCACCGCTCGGTGGTCATCGCGGAGGACCTCGGCCAGTTCTTCCGCGACAAGGGCCTGTCGGCCACGGTCGAGCATCGCGACGTCGATCGCTGACCCGCCGCCGTCCGGCCCCGACGGCCCGGGTCGGTCGTCCCCGGATGCCCGTTCGCGGGGATTGGCTAGGATGGGTTGACCCCTTCGCAGGAGGCAGAGCATGAGCGTGAAGATCGGCATCAACGGTTTCGGACGGATCGGCCGCAACTTCTTCCGCGCCGCCAAGCAGGCCGGCAAGGACTGGGACTTCGTCGCCGTGAACGACATCACGGACTCGAGGACCCTCGCCCACCTGCTGAAGTACGACTCGGTCCTCGGAACGTTCGACGCGGACGTCGCCGCGGCCGAGGACGGCATCTCCGTGAACGGCGACCTGCTGAAGGTCCTCGCCGTGCGCGACCCGGCCGAGCTCCCCTGGAAGGAGCTGGGCGCGCAGATCGTGGTCGAGTCGACCGGGCTGTTCACCAAGCGCGAGGACGCCGACAAGCACATCGCCGCCGGCGCGCAGAAGGTGATCATCAGCGCGCCCGCGAAGGGCGAGGACGTGACGGTCGTGCTCGGCGTGAACGACGAGCGGTACGACCCGGCCTCGCACAACGTCATCTCGAACGCCTCGTGCACCACGAACTGCGTGGCGCCGATGGCGAAGGTCCTCGACGACGCGTTCGGGATCGAGCGCGGGTTCATGACCACGATCCACGCCTACACGAACGACCAGAACATCCTGGACCTGCCGCACAAGGACCTCCGCCGGGCCCGGGCCGCGGCGTTGAACATCATCCCGACCTCGTCCGGCGCGACGAAGGCGATCGGCCTGGTGCTTCCGCAGCTCGACGGCAAGATGGACGGCATGGCGATGCGGGTGCCGGTGCCCGACGGCTCGGTCACGGACCTGGTCGTGACGCTCGGCCGAGAGGCCTCGGTGGAGGAGATCAACGCGGCGTTCAGGGCCGCGTCCGAGAGCGGCCCGCTCTCGGGCGGGCGGCTCGTCTACACCGAGGACCCGATCGTGTCCTCGGACATCGTCGGATCGCCCGCGTCGTGCACGTTCGACGCCTCGCTGACGATGACGAAGGGCAACGTCGCGAAGATCCTCGGCTGGTACGACAACGAGTGGGGCTACTCGAGCCGCCTCGTGGACCTGGTCGACATCGTCGCGGGCTCGCTGTAGAGCGGGTCGTGATGGGCCTCCGGACCCTCGAGACCCTGGGTGGGGTCGAAGGCAAGCGCGTCTTCGTTCGGGTCGACCACAACGTCCCGCTGAAGGACGGCTCGGTCACCGACGACGCACGGATCCGCGCCAGTCTGTCCACCCTCACCCAGCTCCTCCACGGCGGCGCGTCGCTCGTCGTCGCGTCCCATCTCGGCAGGCCGAAGGGGCAGGTCAGGGAGGAGTACCGCATGGGGCCCGTCGCCGCGCGCCTGAGCGAGCTGCTCGGGCGCGACGTGATGGCGATCGACGCCGTGACCGGCCCCGACGCCGAGGCCGTCTGCGGCCACATCGAGGCGGGCGAGGTCGTGTACCTCGAGAACCTCCGCTTCGATCCCCGCGAGGAGGCGAACGACCCGGGGTTCGCGGCCGAGCTCGCCGCGCTCGCCGACGCCTACGTGGACGACGCCTTCGGCGCGGTGCATCGCGCCCACGCCTCGGTGGCGGCGCTCCCCGCGCTCGTGCTCGAGCAGGGGCGGCCGGCGGCGGCCGGGCGTCTGCTCCAGCGGGAGGTCGACGTCCTCTCCCGGCTCCTCGGCGAACCCGAGCGCCCTTACGTCGCCGTGCTCGGCGGCGCGAAGGTGTCGGACAAGCTCTCGACGATTGGCTCCCTCGTGGAGCGGGTGGACGCGCTGCTGATCGGTGGCGCGATGGCGTTCACGTTCATCGCGGCCGAGGGGGGCGAGGTCGGCACCAGCCTGGTCGAGGCCGACCGCTTCGAGGACGTCCGGGCCGCGAGGGCGCGGGCGGCCGAGCGAGGCGTCCTGCTCGAGCTCCCGGTCGACGTCGTCGCCGCCCCCGAGATGACCGTCGAGGCTCCACGTCGGACCGTCCCCGCGGCCGAGGTGCCGACGGGCGAGATGGGCCTGGACATCGGGCCCCGCTCCGTCGAGGAGTTCGCCCGGATCCTGGCCGACGCGAAGACCGTGCTGTGGAACGGGCCGATGGGCGTGTTCGAGCTCGAGCCGTTCTCGGCCGGGACGCGGGGCGTCGCGACGGCGATCGCCGGCGCCGCGGCGTTCGCGGTCGCGGGCGGCGGCGACAGCCTGGCCGCGATCGCGAAGCTGGGGCTGGAGGAGGGGTTCGACCACCTGTCCACTGGCGGGGGGGCGTCGCTCGAGTTCCTCGAGGGCCGCGAGCTGCCTGGGATCGCCGTCTTGGAGGAGCGCTGATGGCCCGCACGCCGATCGTCGCCGCGAACTGGAAGATGCACAAGACGCATCTGGAGGCGATCCAGGCCGTCCAGAAGCTCTCGTACCTGCTCGACAAGGACGACGCGGACCGCGTCGAGGTCGTGATCTGCCCGCCCTTCACCGCCCTGCGCTCGATCGAGACGCTGATCGACAGCGACCGTCTCGGCTTCGGGCTGGGCGCGCAGGACGTGCACTTCGAGGAGAAGGGGGCGTTCACCGGAGAGGTCTCGGCGGGCATGCTCGAGGCCCTCAAGGTCCGCTACGTGATCGTCGGGCACTCGGAGCGGCGAGAGCTGTTCGGCGAGACCGACGAGGGCGTGAACAAGAAGGTCCGCGCGGTGTTCGCCCACGGCATGACGCCGATCCTGTGCGTCGGTGAGACGCTGGGGGAGCGCGACGCGGGCCTCACCGACGAGAAGGTCGTCGGCCAGGTCGAGCGCGCCGTGCAGAACGTGTCGGAGGAGGATGCCGCGCGGCTCGTCGTCGCGTACGAGCCGATCTGGGCGATCGGGACGGGCCGCAACGCCCTGCCGTCCGACGCCGGGGAGACGATCGGGACGATCCGGCGCACGATCGGGCAGCGGTACTCGGCCGAGCTCGCCGACGGCGTCCGCATCCAGTACGGCGGGAGCGTGAAGCCCGGCAACATCCGGGACTTCATGGCACACCCCGAGATCGACGGCGCGCTCGTCGGGGGCGCCAGCCTGGACCCGGAGGAGTTCGCGCTCATCGTCAAGTACCGCTGAGGCAAAGGACCCGACCGTGAAGAAGCTCCTGTACGTCTGCCTGGACGGGCTCGGCGACGACCCGATCCCCGAGCTCGACGACCGCACCCCGCTCGAGGCGGCCGAGACGCCGTTCCTCGACTCGCTGGCGAGGAGGGGGAGGACGGGGTCCGTCGTGACCGTCGGCCCCGGCATCGCGCCCGAGTCCGACATCGCGGTGTTCGCGATCCTCGGCTACGACCCGCGGGGCGAGCACCCCGGCCGCGGCGTGGTCGAGGCCGTCGGCGTCGGGATGGACTTCCGCGACGGAGACCTGGCGCACCGGGTGAACTTCGCCACCGCGGACTGGCCGCGGATCGTGGACCGGCGCGTCGGCCGCGACCTCACGTCCGAGGAGTCGCAGGCGCTGGCGGCCGAGGTGAACGAGAAGCTGCGTCTGCCCGGCGCCGGCTTCACGCTCAAGGCGACCGTCGAGCATCGCGGCGCGCTCGTGATCCGGACCGAGGACGGCACGCCGCTGTCGGCCGAGATCTCGAACACCGACCCGGCGTACCGGAAGGAGGGCTCGCTCGGTGTCGCGCTCGAGACGTTCGAGCCGGAGGTCGTGCGGAGCGAGGCGCTCGAGGGCACGAACGCGGCGCGCCGGGCGGCCGAGCTCACGAACGCGTTCGTCGAGGGCTCGGCGAAGATCCTCGATGCGTCCGAGGTCAACGCCCGCCGTCGCGCCGAAGGCAAGCTGCCCGGCAACCTGATCCTGACCCGCGACGGCGGCGACCACCGACCGCGGCTCCAGCCGATCGACGAGCGGTTCGGCCCTCGCTGGGGGTGCTTCGTCGAGATGCCGGTCGAGCGGGGGATCGCGATGCTCCTCGGCATGGCGCCGGTGGATGCCCCGCGCCTGGCCGAGGAGGCCGCCTACGTGCGGTGGGCCGAGCTGGCCGCCGAGGCCCTCGGCGGCTACGACGCCCTCTACGTCCACATCAAGGGCCCGGACGTGCCGGCGCACGACGGGCGAGCGCTGGACAAGCGCGACGTGATCGCGCTCATCGACCGTGCGTTCTTCGCGGAGGTCCTCCCGCGGCTGGAGACGCGGAACACGATCGTTGCGGTCACGGCGGACCACTCGACCTCGTGCCTCCGCAAGGCCCACACGGCCGACCCCGTCCCGCTCGTCGTGGCGGGCGGGGGCGTGCCGTCGGACGGCACCGAGGCGTTCGGCGAACGGGCGTGCGCGAGCGGCTCCCTCGGCAGTCTTGAGGGCGTGGAGATCCTCCCCCGGGTCGCGGAGCTGTTGCGGGGCTAGGGTGTCCGCCCGAACCTGGCCATCGGGACTCCACCCGGATACGTTGCTCGACCCGTATAGTCTGGTGGACCCGCCGGCCGCTCGGCTTGCGGGGGCGTCCACCCGAGGGGAAGAGGCCGGCCAGAAGTGAGCAAGGTCGTCACCGACAGCACCCACGAGGGACCGGCGGTCGGCGCCGCGGACGGGGCGCTCGCCGGCGTCGAGGGCAAGACACCCTGGCAGCTGTTCTGGCGGCGCTTCCGCCGCGACAAGGTGGCGCTCGTCGGCCTGTTCCTGATCGGCCTGATGATCTTCGCGGCGCTCTCCGCGGGGTTCTTCGCGAAGAACGTCGTCCATCACCCGGACCCCAACCAGTTCTACTTCGAGATGCTCGACGAGTTCGGCCTGCCGCTCGGCCCGAACGCGCAGTTCTGGTTCGGGGCGGACCCGGCCGGACGCGACCTGTTCATCCAGGTGCTGTACGGGGCAAGGACCTCGCTCATCGTGGCGTTCTTCGCAACGGGCATCGAGGTCATCATCGGCGTGGTCCTCGGCGTGATGGCCGGGTTCTTCCGCGGCAAGGTGGACACGTTCATCTCCCGGTCGATGGACGTGGTGCTGTCGCTGCCGGTCCTCCTGCTGGCCCTGGGGCTGGTCTCCGCCTGCGGTCTGCAGCCGGAGGGATGTCTGGGCGGACTCATCAAGCCGGGCCTGTTGCTGGTCAGCTACGTGATCGGGCTGTTCTCGTGGCCGTACATCGCGCGCATCGTGCGTGGGCAGGTGCTGTCGCTGCGCGAGAAGGAGTTCGTGGAGTCGGCGCGCTCGATGGGGGCCGGGAACATCCGGATCATGTTCAAGGAGATCCTGCCGAACCTGGTCGCGCCGATCATCGTGTACACGACGCTGCTGATCCCGGCGAACATCCTGTTCGAGGCGGCGCTCTCGTACCTGGGCATCGGCGTGCCGATCACCACGCCGTCGTGGGGGCGGCTGCTGGCCGACTCGAGCCACATCTTCGACGTTGCGTGGTGGACCATGTTCTTCCCGGGGGTGTTCCTCCTCATCACCACGCTGGCGTTCAACCTGGTCGGGGATGGGCTCCGGGACGCGCTCGATCCCCGAGGGCAGCCACCTGCGTACGGAAAGAAGGAGCGTCGTCGACGCGAGAAGGAGGCGATGGAGGAGGCCGCGGAGCTCGAGACGATGGTCGCGGCTCCCGCGGCGGAGTCGGGTTCGCCGTGATCGGGACGGAAGGAAGGAAGACAGAGGGGGGAAGTTGATGAGGCGATATGCGAAGTGGCTCGCGCTCGTAGCGGTCCTCGCGCTGACTGCCGCAGCGTGCGGCGGTGACGACGAGGGCGGCGAGACCGGCCCCACCGGGGCGACCGGCGAGACGGGCGCCGAGTTCCAGCAGGGCGGCACGCTCAACGTCTGGATGGACACGGACGTGACCGCCGCGTTCGACCCGCAGAAGGAGTACTTCCAGGTCTCCTTCGCGTTCTACCGGTGTTGCCTGCTCCGGACGCTCCTGTCGTACAACGGCAAGGGCCCGGACGAGCAGGGCGACCAGCTCTTCCCGGACCTCGCGGCGTCGGAGCCGACGGTCTCGGACGACGAGCTGACGTGGACCTTCACCCTCAAGCAGGGGATCCACTACGCGCCGCCGCTGCAGGACGTCGAGATCACCGCCCAGGACTTCATCCGGGCGATGATGCGTGAGGCGACGCCGGAGGTCGCGGCCGGATACGGCTTCTACTACAGCGCCATCGAGGGGTTCGACGACTACTCGGCGGGCAAGGCCGACACGATCAGCGGGATGACCGCGGTCGACGACTACACGCTCGAGGTCAAGGTCACCGAGCCGACGGGCGACCTCGGCTACCGGATGGCGATGCCGGCCGCGGCGCCGATCCCGCCGAACCCGGACGACCCAGAGGCGCCGCTCGGCGTGGCCGAGGGCCACAACGACGACTACGGTCGGTTCCTGGTCTCCTCGGGCCCGTACATGTACGAGGGCTCGGAGGCCATGGACTTCAGCCTGCCGGTGAAGGACCAGACCCCGGCCGCAGGGTACGAGCCGAACAAGACGCTGTCGCTCGTGCGGAACCCGTCGTGGGTCGAGAGCGGACAGGACGACCTCCGGCCGGCCTACCTGGACGCGATCTCGGTCGAGATCTGCCCAGGGTGCGACCAGGAAGTCGCAGAGAAGAAGGTGGCGGCCGACGAGATCGACCACATCTTCGCGAACGGCGTCAGCGCCGCGAACGCCCGGATGTTCTCGCAGGACCCGAACCTGCAGGACCAGTACTTCGTGGAGCCGGGGTCGGGCAACTACTACATCGCGATGAACGTGGCCGTTCCGCCGTTCGACGACGTGCACGTTCGCAAGGCGGTGAACTTCGCGGTGAACAAGGAGGGCTGGCGCCGCCTGGGCGGCGGTGAGACCTTCGGCGAGATCGCCGGGTACTTCACACCGCCGGGGCTGCTTGCAGGCCTCCTCGAGGGGTACGACCCCTACGCCACGCCGAACAGCCAGGGCGCGGACACGCCCGAGGGGCTGGAGCTTGCGAAGGCCGAGATGGCCCAGTCGAAGTACGACACGGACCAGGACGGCATCTGCGACGCGCCGGAGTGCAAGGCTGTGCTCTCGGTCGGGGTCGTGGGCCGCGTCGCCGAGGCCTCGGACGCGCTGATCGCGCAGAACCTGGCCGCCATCGGCGTCGAGCTCGACGTGAACTCGTTCGACAACTCGACGGCCTACAACAAGATCTTCGACCCGAAGAACCAGATCCCGATCAGCACGTTCGGCGGGTGGTTGCAGGACTACCCGGACGCGTTCACGTTCTACTTCTTCCCGATGTACGGGCCGAACATCCTGGACGCGTACAACACGAACTACTCGATGGCCGGGGCCGACCCCGACCAGCTGGAGAAGTACGGGTACGAGGTCACCGAGGTCGACCAGGCCCTCGACGAGAAGATCGAGGAGTGCATCGCGACCACCGGTGAGGAGCGGACCGCGTGCTGGGCCGACGCGGACAAGGTCCTGATGGAGCAGGTCGTCCCGATCGTCCCGCTGATCTTCAGCAACGTGGAGCAGATCATCTCGAGCAGGGTGGCGAACTACACGTACAGCCTGTTCGACAACCAGATGGCGTACGACCAGGTCGCACTCGCGTCCGGGGCGTAGGTCACACGGACGCGTGGGGGAGTCGGCTCGGCCGGCTCCCCCCGCGGACGGGGAGGAGCCAACGTGCTCAGGTACATGATCCGGCGGACCATCTTCCTGGTCCTCGTCCTGATCGTGGTGTCCCTGTTCACGTTCCTGGTGTTCGTGAAGCTCCCGTCCGGCGATCCGATCGCCCGCGCGGTCGGCCGTCACCCGAGCCCAGAACTGGTGGCGCAGGTCAAGAAGAACTTCGGCCTCGACCAGCCGCTCTACGTCCAGTACTGGAAGTTCGCGTCCGGGATGATCCCGTGGCCCGGGCTGTTCCTGGACAAGGACGTCTACTTCTCGTACCAGGGGCAGGTGCCGGTGAGACACGCGATCCTGCAGCGTCTTCCGGTGACCATCGCGCTCACGGTCGGGGCCGCCGCCTTATGGCTGTTGATCGGGATCCCCATCGGGATCGTGTCGGCGGTCAAACGGGGCTCGCTCCTGGATCGGTCGGCGATGATCTTCGCCCTCGTGGGGGTGTCGGCGCCGACCTTCTGGCTGGGGCTACTGCTGTTGTACGTCTTCCACTTCTGGTTGGGCTGGCTGCCCACGGCCGGCCTCCCGCAGGACCAGTCCGTCCTCCAGTCGGTGTTCGAGGGCTACTTCGTCCTCCCGTGGTTCTCCCTGGCGATCACGTCGGCCGCGTTCTACTCGCGGATGACCCGTGGCAACCTGATCGAGACGATGGGCGAGGACTACATCCGGACGGCCCGCGCGAAGGGCCTGGCGGAGAACAAGGTCATCTACCGGCACGGCCTCCGGGCGGCGCTGACCCCGATCGTGACGATGTTCGGGATGGACGTCGCGTTCCTGCTCGGCGGGGCGGTCATCACGGAGTCGGTCTTCCAGCTGCCCGGCCTGGGGCAGTACGCGCTCAACTCCCTGTACGCGACCGACTTCCCGGCGATCATGGGCGTCACGATGCTCGCCACCTTCTTCATCGTCGTGGCGAACTTCCTCGTGGACATCCTGTACGCCTTCCTGGACCCGCGGGTCCGGTACACCTGACCTCGCGCGCCTCCCGCGCCGGATCGGCCCCCGCGGCCTCGCAATCCTCCGGTACCGCCCCAGCCGTATAAGGGCAAGGACGCCGGGCCGATGGCCGGCGTGCGGTGACGTGGGTAGACTCCGGCGCAACCGCGGCGGACGGGGGGCGGATGAGCCAGGTCACGGACCAGGAGGTCGTCGAGGCGACCCAGGAGCTCGGCGGGGCGGAGCCGAGCAGCTCGATCATCGGGCGGACCCCCTGGCAGATCTTCTGGACCCGATTCCGCAGGGACAAGGTGGCCCTCGCCGCGACCGGCTTCCTCGTCCTGTTGGCGATCGCCGCGATCTCCGCACCCCTGATCGCCGACCTCGTCGGACACGGGCCGAACGACCTGTACCGTGAGACGCTCGACGAGATCGGGCTGCCCACGGTCGGCCCGTCGGCGGAGTTCTACTTCGGTGTGGACACCTCCGGTCGGGACGTGTTCGTCCGGACGATCTACGGCGCCCGGACGTCGCTCACCGTCGCGCTCCTCGCCACCGGCATCGCGGTCGTGCTCGGCACCATCCTCGGGTCCCTGGCCGGGTTCCACGGCCGGTGGGTGGACACGCTGATCTCGCGTTCGATGGACCTGGTGCTTTCGCTGCCGGTGCTCCTGTTCTCGATCGGGATCGCGGCCACGTGCTCGATCACGGCGGAGGGGTGCCTGGGCGGTCTGATCGAGCCGGGGGTCTCCCTGGTCACCGGGATCATCGCGCTGTTCACGTGGCCGTACATCGGCCGCATCGTCCGCGGCCAGGTGCTCACGATCCGCAACAAGGAGTTCATCGAGTCGGCCCGGTCGGTCGGCGCCGGGAGCGGACGGATCCTGTTCCGCGACGTGCTGCCCAACCTGGCGGCGCCGATCATCGTGTACGGGACGCTGATCATCCCGAGCAACATCCTCTTCGAGGCCGCGCTGTCATTCCTCTCCGTCGGGATCCCGCCGGACACACCGTCGTGGGGGCGGATGCTCTCGGATGCGGCCAATGGACAGCTCTACACGGTCGCCTGGTGGATGCTGTTCTTCCCCGGGATGGCGCTCGTCTTGACGACGCTCGCGTTCAACCTCGTGGGCGATGGCCTGCGTGACGCGCTCGACCCGCGCACGCAGGTACAGGGGTGACGGAAGAGGAAAGGGGGAGCGGGCGACGACGTTTCGTACGCAAGGACAGGCAACGTTCGACCCATCGAGGGGGGTGGACACGTGAAGAAACACCTCATGCTCGTCGCGCTCGTATCGGCGCTGGCGCTCGTCGCAGCGTCGTGCGGGGGCGATGAGGAGGGCGGTGAGACCGGTCCGACCGGACCCACCGCCGAGACGGGCGCCGGGGTCACGCAGGGGGGCGTCGTCCGGGAGGAGCTGACGGACTTCGGCTTCACCGGCGCGTTCGACCCGACCGGCGAGTACCTGGGCACGGCGTGGTCGTGGTATCAGCAGATGCTGATCCGGGGCCTCCTGATGTACCCGGGCGTGGCCGGTGAGGAGGGGAACGTCCCGGTGCCGGACCTGGCGACCGACCTCGGCCAGGTCTCCGCCGACGGGCTGACCGTGACCTTCACGCTGAAGGACGGCGTGATGTTCGGCCCACCGGTCGACCGCGAGATCACCTCGCAGGACATCGCGTTCGCGTTCCAGCGGATCAACACCGAGTCGCTCGTGGCCCAGTACGGCAACTACTACTGCGGCACGATCGTCGGGATGACGTGCGACGCGAAGTCGCAGGACGAGCCGATCGAGGGCATCGAGACGCCGGACGACAAGACGATCGTCTTCACGCTCGAGCGTCCGACCGGCGACCTCCTGTACCGCCTAGCGCAGCCGGCGACGTACGCGATGCCGCCGGAGGTCGCGGGCTGCTTCGACAAGGCCGGTGACTACGGCCGGTTCCTGATCTCCTCGGGTCCCTACATGTTCATGGGATCGGAGGATCTGGACATCACGTCGTGCGACACGATGAAGCCGATCGAGGGCTGGGACCCGGACAGCCACATGTACCTGGTCCGGAACCCGAACTACGACGCCGCGACGGACGACGTCCGGGACGCCAACTTCGACGGGTGGACGCTCACCATCAACACCAACCTCGAGGACAGCTACAACAAGCTCCTCAACGGTGAGCTGGACCTCCTGCACGGCGCGCCCCCGGCGGCGATCCTCCAGCAGTACCTCACGAACCCGGACCTCCAGGACAACTTCAAGTCCGAGGAGGGCGACCGGACGTGGTACCTGACGATGAACCTGCTGGTGCCGCCCTTCGACGACATCCACGTGCGCAAGGCAGCGAACTTCGTGGTCGACAAGGCCGCGATGCTGCAGTCGACGGGCGGGCCGAGCTCCGGACTGATCGCCACGACGATCGAACCGCCGTCGGTCCTGCCGGATCTCGCCGACTACGACCCGTACGCGAGTCCGAACCACGCGGGTGACGTCGAGGCCGCCAAGGCCGAGATGCAGCAGTCGAGGTACGACGAGGACGGCGACGGTGTCTGTGACGATCCGGCGTGTGACAACGTGCTGATGGTCAACCGGAACTACGAGCCGTGGACCGAGTACACCCCGATCCTCCAGGAGAACTTCGCGGAGATCGGCATCAACCTGAAGGTCCGGGAGCTCGAGGTCGGGACCTCGTACACGACGATCCAGACCATGAACAACCTGGTCCCGATCGCCGCGAACGCTGGCTGGGGGAAGGACTACGGGAGCCCGTACGGGTTCGACTTCTTCCTGTTCAACACCGCCGGTCTGTCGTGCGAGGGTTCCGTCAACTACTCGAACGTCGGCATCACGGAGGACGTCGCGAAGGAGTGCGGCGACAACGTCGTCGACGCGTACAACGCGGCGGTCGAGGCGAACGGGGAGATCCCCAACGTCGACGCGGACATGGAGGCCTGCGTCGCCACGCCACTCGGCCCCGAGTACAACGCGTGCTGGGCGGCACTCGACCAGAAGCTGATGGAGGAGATCGTTCCGTGGGTGCCCTACCGTTGGGGCGCCGCGAACATCGCCCTCGGCGATACGGTCGAGAACTACACGTTCGACCAGAGCGCCGGTCTCATCGCGTACTCGAAGATCGGCGTGAACAACGGCCTCACGATCGAGGAGGTCACCGGGACCGCGTAGGCCGAACGGGTTGCGGCGGAGGGGCCCCCCGGGGCCCCTCCGCGAACCCGCGGCCTCGCTACACTGACACGAACGATGCTGCGCTATATCGTCCGGCGGCTGCTCTGGGTCCTCGTGACCCTCCTGCTCATCACGCTCATCACGTACCTGATCTTCTTCGTCATGCCTCCCACCAAGCCGGAGGTGAACTTCGCCGGGAAGCAGCCCACCCCCGAGCTGGTGGCGGAGGTGCGCAGGCAGTTCGGGCTGGACAAGCCCGTCATCGTCCAGTACGGGTTGTTCGCGAAGCGGATCTTCCTGGGTGACGAGTACGGGTGGCCGGGTCTCGGTTTCTCGTTCACGACGCGGGACGCCCTGAAGCCCATCATCTTCGACCGGCTCCTCGTGACGCTCCAGCTCGCGATCGGAGCGGCGATCCTGTGGCTGTTGGTGGGGATCCCGATCGGGATCCTGTCTGCCTTACGACCCCGGTCGGTGTTCGACCGCGCCGCGATGGGCTTCGCCCTGTTCGGCGTGTCGACGCCGGTGTTCTTCCTCGGCCCGGTGCTCCTGTACATCTTCTGGTTCAAGTTAGGGTGGCTCCCCGGCTCGGGGTTCTACTCGATCGGGCAGTACGGCTTCGAGGAGTGGTTCATGCACATGATCATGCCCTGGAGCGTGCTGGCCCTGGCCTTCGCGGCGTTCTACGCGCGGATGACCCGCGGCAACCTCATCGAGGCCATGGGGGAGGACTACATCAGAACCGCCCGGGCGAAGGGGCTCTCGGAACGTCGGGTCGTGATGAAGCACGGTCTGCGAGCCAGCCTGACCCCGATCGTGACGATCCTGGGCCTGGACCTCGGCGCGCTGTTGGGAGGAGCGCTCATCACCGAGACGGTCTTCAATCTCCCGGGTCTGGGCGCGTTCGCCGTCAAGAGCGTCTTCTCCGGGGATCTCTACGCTATCCTGGACGTGACGCTGATCGCGGCGTTCTTCATCACGTTCGCGAACCTGGTCGTCGACGTCGTCTACGCCTTCCTCGACCCGCGGGTCCGGTACACGTGAGCCGGGGGGAGCGAACCGAGGCCCGAAGGAGTGCCCGTGGCTGAACCGCTGCTCGAGGTCAGGGATCTCAAGGTGCATTTCCCAACCGATGACGGCCTCGTGAAGGCGGTGGACGGCCTCACCTTCCAGGTCATGCCGGGCGAGACGCTCGGCGTGGTCGGCGAGTCGGGGTCCGGCAAGTCGGTGTCGTTCCTGACCGTGATGGGCCTCATCACCCGCAAGCAGGCCATCATCGAGGGCGAGGTCATCTTCCAGGGGCAGGACCTGCTCCAGGTCCCCGCCGACGAGATGCGTCACATCCGCGGCGCCCGGATCTCGATGATTTTCCAGGACCCGATGACGTCCCTGCACCCCTTCTACAAGGTGGGAACCCAGATCGGCGAGGCCATCCGTGTCCACCAGAAGACCTCGAAGAAGGAGGCTCAGGATCAGGCGGTGGAGATGCTGCGCCGGGTCGGCATCTCCAAGCCCGACGAGCGCGCGAACCAGTACCCGCACGAGTTCTCGGGCGGCATGCGCCAGCGGGCCATGATCGCGATGGCCCTCAGCCTGAACCCCGACCTGCTGATCGCCGACGAGCCGACCACGGCCCTCGACGTGACGGTGCAGGCCCAGATCCTGGACCTGATCGACCGACTGCGCGAGGAGTTCAACGCGGCCGTCGTCATCATCACCCACGATCTGGGCGTGGTCGCCGAGCACTGCGACCACCTGCAGGTCATGTACGCGGGCAAGATCGTCGAGTACGGCACCGCCGACGACATCTACTACAGCCCGCACCACCCGTACGCGTGGGGGCTGCTGGGCTCGATCACGCGCGTTGACGAGGCGCACAAGGAACGGCTGCACCCGATCAAGGGTCTGCCCCCGTCGCTGATCTTCGTGCCGTCCGGGTGCGCGTTCCACCCGCGCTGCCCCTACGTGTTCGACAAGTGCAAGGTGGACGTGCCCGAGCTCCTGCCGTCGGACGGCCACCATGCGGCCGCCTGTCACCTGCCGCTCGCCGACAAGGAGCGGATCTACGCGGAGGAGGTGGCCGCGCGCACATGAGCACCCAGGTGTCCGAGCAGCCGACCCCAGTGACCGAGCAGGCGCGCACGCCGCTCGTGCGGATCACGGGTGTGAAGAAGTACTTCCCGATCACGCGCGGCATCATCTTCCAGAAGAAGATCGGCAACGTGCACGCCGTGGACGGCGTGGACCTCGAGATCTACCCCGGTGAGACCGTCGGCCTGGTCGGGGAGACGGGGTGCGGCAAGTCCACGCTCGCCCGCGTGATCATGCGCCTGTACGACGCGACCGACGGCACGATCGAGTTCGACGGCAAGGACATCACGAAGGTCCGTGGGGGCGAGCTCCGCGAGATCCGCCGGAACATGCAGATGATCTTCCAGGATCCGTTCGCGTCGCTGAACCCGCGGCGGACGGTCGGGTCGATCATCTCGGAACCCTTCCGGCTGCACCGGACCGTCGCGAAGTCGAAGATCAAGCCCGAGGTGCAGGAGCTGATGGAGCTCGTGGGCCTGAACCCCGAGCACTACAACCGGTACCCGCACGAGTTCTCGGGCGGCCAGCGTCAGCGCATCGGCGTGGCGCGATCGCTCGCCCTGCGGCCGAAGCTGATCGTGTGCGACGAGCCGGTCTCGGCGCTCGACGTCTCGATCCAGGCGCAGATCCTGAACCTCCTCGAGGACCTCCAGGAGGAGTTCAACCTGACGTACCTGTTCATCGCGCACGACCTGTCCGTCGTGAAGCACGTCTCCGACCGGGTCGCCGTGATGTACCTGGGCAAGATCGTCGAGCTCGCGGACGGCGTCACGCTGTACGAGAACCCGAAGCACCCGTACACCGGCGCCCTGCTCTCGGCCGTGCCGATCCCGGACCCGAACCTGGCGGCCCACAAGCGGCGGATCATCCTCGAGGGCGATGTGCCCTCACCGATCGACCCACCGTCGGGTTGCCGGTTCCACCCTCGCTGTCCGAACGCCCAGTTCCCCAAGTGCCAGGAGGACGAGCCGGAGCTCGAGCGGATGACGTCCGGCCAGCTGGCCGCCTGTCACTTCCCGCTGCCGGACCGGGCGATCATGGACGAGGGCGCAGGGACGCCCTCCGGGTAGACTGGGTCGCCATGCTGGACATCATCGCGTTGATCCTGACCATCCTGAGCTCGCTGTTCCTGATCGTGTTCATCCTGCTGCACTCGGGGAAGGGGAGCGGGCTCTCGGACATGTTCGGCGGCTCCGGGTCGCTCTCGGGCGGGACCGCGCTCGAGCGGCGCCTGGACCGCATCACGGTAGCCACGGCCATCGTGTTCGGCCTGTCCGTGATCTGGCTCTCTTGGCAGTGGAAGTAGCCGGGCGCTCGCCCGGCCGTTGGTAGAATCCTCGCACCCGTCGGAGTGGCGGAACATGGTAGACGCGCTAGGTTGAGGGCCTAGTGGGCGCATAGCCCGTGGGGGTTCAAATCCCCCCTCCGACACCAGAGCGAGCAGGCCTTTCGGGCTCATCGTCTGTTGTGCCGACAGCAGCGGTTACCGATCTCTCCCTAAGATGTGCCGCATCCGCTCGTCGATGCCCGGCCCGCCCACCTCGACCGGTTCGAAGTACAGCCGTGCCCAGGCGATCCGTTCATCGCGTAGACCCCAGACCGTCATCCCGCGATACTCGAACGTGTCTCCGTCGATCTTCTGCCCATGGACGCGAAGCTCCGTCCACACCTCGTCGGCCGCGATGGCCCAGCGAAGGACATCGACCCTGAGGTCCGGAACCCGCGAACATCAGGGACCAGTTCTTGCCCACCTGGTCGCGCCCGCCGAAACCGGCCTCGGGATGGAGCGGCTGCTCGCTCCGGTAGTCCTGATGGAAGCAGTTCATCATGGCGTCGACGTCGTGATCGTTCGTAGCGTCGATGAGCCGATCGACCGTCGGTGAACCCGTTCGGACCATGCCGGCCCCCTCCGCGTGGGTCCGATCGGAGCATAGATCCGTCGTGGTTCTGCCGCTCCCTGACGCATGCTCCGGCGGAGGGGAGCTGCCTCGTTCCGAGCCTTGATAGTCGATCAGCGCACGTCCTGGAGATCTCGACGTCCGGACACCCGCAACGCCCCCCGTGCGTGACGTCGGCCTGCCGGTGTTCGTTGGTTCGGGCCTCGAACCGGGATGAACGAGTTCCACGTCGATTGTGGGGCCGATGCGTGATGTGCCCCGGAGCGACAGGACCCGAGAGTGCCGAGATAGCCCGCGCGACGCCGTGTCTGTCGCCCCTCAGGAGCAGGGGGAACCGCCGGTGGACTGCTGTCGGCCCGAGATTCCGACGACCCGAGAGCCGTCACGCTCGAGGGCGGAGCTGGACATGGCCCCTGGGGGGAGCTGCTGCACCGGGCCCCAGGCCGCTCCGACAGACCGTGACCGCCTCGACAGTCCGGCTGGAGGTGAACGACAGCAGTGGACTGCGGTGATCATGAGGCCGCCGGTACGCGGACCAAACAGCGCGTGCAACGTGCTGAACATTCCGCGGATGCGGCCTCGCGCGTGCTGGAGATCGCGCTTCTGGGCGGCGCGCCGGCATCGAACTAGAGTGACCCGCGGAGGATCGAACGATGGACGAGGAAGTCATATCGCTCGCTGAGCGGCTCAAGGCCAAGCGGCGGGAGCGGGGGCTCAGCCAATCACAGGCGGCTCGCGAGCTCGACGTCGCCCGCACGGCATATCGGCTGTGGGAGCTCGAGGCCGCCCGTCCCGCACCGGATCGCTGGCGGCTCGTCGCCCGTTGGCTCGGCGTGTCGATGAGCACTCTGCTCCTGGCCGAGGGTCTGATCACCGAGGAGGAGGCCGAGACGTCCGCGGCGGCATCGGACCGGTTCGAGGCCTCCACGGGGATCAGCTCAGACGATCAGGCCGAGAGCGAGTCCGGCGACTTCTTCGAGCAGGCCCAGACGATGATCGACCGAAGCATCGAGCGCGGGATCCTCACCGCCGAGGAGGCCGCGCAGTTCCGAGCGATGTTCCGGCGGGTCGAACGCGGCCTGGTGCGGAACGAGGGCCCCGCTCCGCCTCCGCCCGCCTCGGCGCGCGACGAGCCGGACGTGGTGGAGGACGACTGAGCCCGGCCCGGCGATCGCCTACGGGTCCCCGCGGTCCAGCCCGACCGCCGAACGCGGTGAGCCACGGCGGCCAGCGGCCTAGGGGCGGCGGTTCACGAGGTTGAGGAGGCGGTCGGGGACGAACACGACGTTCGCCGGCGCGCCATCCCGCAGGTGGCGCCGGACGTTCTCGCTCTGGAGGCCGAGCTCGAGCGCGCGGTCCCGATCCGTGCCCGCTGGGACCTCGATCCGGTCCCTCGTCCTCCCGTCGACCTGGACGACGAGCGTGACGCGCTCGGCCGTCAGCGCGTCCGGGTCGTGCTCCGGCCACGGCTGCCGATGGACCGGGTACGGGCCGCCGATCGTCGACCACAGCTCCTCGGCCAGGTGCGGGGCCAGCGGCGCGAGCAGCAGGAGGATCGAGCGCGAGACCCGCGACCACTGCTCGGCCGACATCTCATCCCGCTCCCCGCTCGCCCAGCGGACCAGCTCCATGAGCGTCGCGATCGCCGTGTTGAACCGCATCCGCTCGAGGTCGGCACCGATCTGCGCGATCGCCCGGTCCAGCGGACGGAGGTCCACGCCGGGGCCGGAGGGTGCCGGCCCGGCGATGAGCCGCCAGACGCGCTGGAGGAAGCGCTCGATCCCGAGCACGCCGGCGTCGGAGTAGTCCCCGCCCTCGTCCCAGGGGCCGATGAACAGCAGGTACATCCGTGTCACGTCGGCGCCGCGCTCGGCGACCGAGCGGTCCGGGTTCACCACGTTGCCGCGGCTCTTGCTCATCTTCGCGCCGTCCTTCGTGAGCATCCCGTGCAGACGCAGCCGGGGGAAGGGCTCGGCGAACGGGAGCAGCCCCAGGTCGTGGAGCGCCCGCGTGACGAAGCGGGCGTACAGGTGGTGGCGCGTGACGTGCTCGGGGCCGCCGGCGTACGAGTCGACCGGCAGGAGGCGCTCGGTCCGTGCCGGGTCCCACGGCCGTTCGTGAACGTCCGTCGACGGGTACCGCAGGAAGTACCAGGCCGAGTCCAGGAACGTGTCCGATACGTCGGTCTCGCGCCGCGCGGGACCGCCGCAGGATGGACACGTCGTACGCACGAACGTCTCGACCGCGGCGAGCGGGGAGACCCCCGTCCCGGTCGGCCGGAACTCCTCGACATCGGGCAGGAGCACCGGGAGATCCTCCTCCGGGACGGGGACCGCGCCGCAGCCCTCGCAGTACACGATCGGGATCGGCGGGCCCCAGTACCGCTGCCGCGAGATCAGCCAGTCCCGCAGGCGGTACCGCACCGTGCGACGGCCCGCGCCCCGCTCCTCCAGCCAGTCGGCGATCGCCTCGCGCGCCGGGCCGGACGCCAGCCCTGAGAACGCGCCCGAGTCGACGAGCACGCCGTCGCCCGTCCACGGCTCGGGGGCCGGGCTCGCCCCGTTCGCGGGTCGTACGACCGCGACGATCGGCAGGCCGTTCGCCGTCGCGAACCGGTGGTCGCGCTCGTCGTGCGCCGGCACGCCCATGACCGCGCCGGTGCCGTAGGAGACCACGACGTACTCGGCGACGAATACCGGGATGGGGTCGCCCGTGGCGGGGTGGACGGCGTACGCGCCGGTGAACGCACCTCGCGAGGAACTGGACGTCTGGGCGTCGCGGGTCGTCGTCGCGGCGCGTTCACGTACGGCCTTCTCGACGTACCTGCGGACGTCCTCGGAGCCCTCGCCCCGCAGGAGCGTGTCCATGTCGGGGTGCTCGGGCGGGACGACCAGGAAGGTCACGCCGAACAACGTGTCGGGCCGCGTCGTGAACGTGTGGAGCGTCAGGCCGTGGTGCGGGAGGGCGAAGTCGATCTCGACCCCCTCGGACCGGCCGATCCACTCGCGCTGTGCCCGCTTGGCGCGCTCGGGCCAGTCGAGGTCGTCGAGGCCTCGGAGGAGCTGCTCGGCGTAGGCGGTCATCCGAAGGAACCACTGGAGCATCGTCCGCTGCCCGACCCTGGTGCCGCAGCGCTCGCAGCGGTCGCCCTCCACCTGCTCGTTCGCCAGCACCGTCAGGCACGAGGGGCACCACACGACCGGCGACTCGCGGCGCTCGGCGAGTCCAGCCCGGAACAGCTGGACGAAGATCCACTGCGTCCATCGGTAGTAGCCAGGGTCGCTGGTGGCGAGCTCGCGGCTCCAGTCCCACGCGCCGCCGAGCGCCGTGAGCTGCCGCCGGTAGTTGGCGATCGTCCGATCCGTGAGGGTGCGAGGGGGCTCGCCGACGCGCAGCGCGTAGTTCTCGGTGTGGATCCCGAACGAGTCGAACCCGATGGGCTGGAAGACATCCCGCCCCCGCATCCTGAGGAACCGGCCGTATGTGTCGGCGCCCGAGTACGTGTACGCGTGCCCCACGTGGAGCCCCTCGGCCGACGGGTAGGGGTACTCGACGAGGTTGTAGAACGCACGAGCGCCGTCGGTGCGCTCGACGTCGACCTCCCACAGGCGGTCCTTGGCCCAACGCGCCCGCCATCTGGGCTCGATCTCGGACGGTTCGTACCTTGCGATGTCTGCGGTCATCGGGTCTCCTCGTCTCGCTCGGCGGCTGTCGAGGTGCCGTCGTGCGGACCGAGGAGGTGATGGGCTCGGCGGACGACGGCCGAGGGCGCCGCGAACGCCGGTGGCGCTCGCGGCTACGGAAGGACGAGGGTCGCCAGACCGACCGCTCCGCTCACCGCGACATCATGCCACACCGAAGCGGGGGTCAGGAATCGAGGCCGGCCGACACCTGCCGAGCGACGATCGAGGCGTCCTCGCCCACACCCCACAGGAGCGAGGACTTCCGCTTCCGGAGGAAGTGGACGCCCACGAAGTACAGCTCTGGGACGACCGTGCTCGCACCCTCGATGTGCAGAGGGAAGCCCATGTCGTCGAAGGCGTCGGGCACGGGGATCCAGCCACCGTAGTCGGGGCGAAACCCGCCGGTGAAGAGAACGGCTCCGACGCCGGTGAGATCCAACTCCTCGGGCGCGGCCCCGTCGAAGGGCTCGGGGGGTGGGATGTCGGGCATCGGGAGGCCACGCGTTTCGACCAGCGTTCGAACCTCGTCGAACAACTCGCGGTAGCGGTCGTCGCCCCACGCGACGCTCTCGGCGAGGTCGGGCGCGAACCGGGCGCGGTGGTCGTCCGCACCGGCGAAGTGACCCACCAGCGTCACGCCCGCCGCCCGGAGCGTGCGGTAGTTGAGGTCGTGCCCGCCGCCGTGTCCGGTGTTCTGGATGTTCGCCGCCAGGCGAGCCGCGGGCGCCGGCAGGTCATCGAGGGTCTGGTCGAAGAACCCGGTCTCGACCGCCCACCAGACGATGTCACGGTCGCCGAGCCGCCGGGGCGCCCACGGCGCCCGACCGCACGACAGGACGACGTCGCGGCCGGCCTCGTGGAGCTCCTCCGCGATCTGGCATCCGGTCTGCCCGCTCCCGACGACCAACACACGGCCATCGGGAAGAGACGCGGGGTCCCGGTAGTCGTCCGCGTCGAGCTGGAGGACGTCGGGCGGCAGGCCCGCTGCGGCCGTCGGCCGGTACGGCCGCTGATACGCACCCGTGGCGACGACGACCGAGCGCGCCGAGATCTCGCCGTCGGGGGTCCGCAGGAGGAACCCGGCTCGCGGCTGGAGTGCGGTGACCTCGACGCCCTCTCGGACCGGGGCGTCGAAGGTCCGCGCGTACCGCTCGAGGAAGCTCACGATCTGGTCGCGGGGCAGGTACCCGTCGGGATCGTCCCCGTCGTACGCGCCGCCCGGCAGGTTGATCGACCAGTTCGGGGTGACGAGGCAGAAGCTCTCCCACCGCCGGCGCCAGGACGAGGCCACCTTCTCGCGCTCGAGCACGACGTGTTCCACCCCGAGCTCGGTGAGCTCGTGGCTCGTGGCGAGGCCCGCCTGGCCACCGCCCACGACGACGACGTCGATCCGCTCGGCCATGGAACGCAGCACGCTAGCGCATCGGTCCCGTGCCCGCAGCCGGACCGGACGGACCCGGGCGCGTGGGTCGGTCGACCCCATGCGGCGCGGCGTGCCCCTGGCACGGTGGCTGGCATCTGGCCGGCGGAGGGTCCGGCAGACGGGGGTGGTCCCATGCGAAGCGTCGCCGAACGAGACACGGACATCAGCTCAGCGAGCCTCGAGGGCCGAGAGGAGGACCGAGGGCGTCGGGTCGCGGGTCGGCTCCCGGAGGCCTCCCTCGCGGCGATCGCTCTCTACGGGGTCGTCACGCTCGTGCTCCTCCCGGAGGGGAGCCCGTCCCCGCTCACCCGGGTCGCGGCGCTGCTCACGATCGCGGGCGTCACGGCGGTCGCCGTCGCCGTCGCACGGTGGGCGCCCGCCTGGGTGCGAGGGCTCGGGATGCTCCTCGTCGGCTTCGCGATGGTGGCCGTCCTCGCGGGGGTGGTCGTCGGGCGCCTCGTGCGGAACCCCTCGGCGGGAGCCGTGCTGGGACTCGTCGCCGGTCTGGGCGGCGTGTACCTCGTGATCGTGGGCTGGCAGCGACTCCTTCACGCCCTCCGGCGGCGGTGGGTCCGTGTGGCGACGGCGGTGGTCGCCACGCTGCTCATCGCCCAGTTCCTCCTGCTGCCCGCGGTCATCGCCCTCACCGTCACGAACCGCGCCCGGCCCGAGGGCTCCGACCGGACGCCGGCGGACGTCGGTCTCGCGTTCGAGGACGTGCGACTGGCGGCGGCCGACGGCTCCGAGCTCGCGGCGTGGTGGGTGCCAGGCGAGGATGGGGCGGTGATCGTGCTTCCGGGCTCGGGCTCGACGCGGGACGACGCGCTCGACCACGCGGCGCTGGTCGCCGAGGCCGGGTACGGGGCGCTGGTGCTCGATCCGCGCGGACACGGGGAGAGCGGCGGCCGGCTGATGGACTTCGGGTGGGGGGCCGAACAGGACCTGCGCGAGGCCGTCACGTACGTCCTCGAGCGGCCCGACGTCACGGGGGCCGTCGGCGTGCTCGGCCTGTCGATGGGTGGCGAGATCGCGCTCACCGCCGCCGCGCTCGACCCGCGGATCGGCGCCGTCGTCGCGGAGGGCGCGACGGCGCGCACGTGGGAGGACGTCCGAGCCGAGCCCGAACCGCACCCGGTCGGTATCGCGAACGAGTGGGTCACGTTCGGCCTCGTCGGCCTGCTGGCGCCCGAGGAGCCGCCGATGCCCCTCCTCGACGCCGTCCGAGGCATCGACGTCCCGGTCCTGCTGATCGAGGGGAACGGACCGAAGGAGGCGACGCTCGGCCCCGTCTACGCGGACGCGAACCCGGAAGACGTGACGCTGTGGGCGCTACCCGACACGCCGCACATCTCGGCGCTGCGCGTGCACCGCGCCGCGTACGAGGAGCGCGTCCTCGCCACGTTCGAGGCGCTCCGCCCGCAGGTGTAGACCGCAGGCCGACGGGTATGCTGCGGCCGTGAGGCTCAAGAAGCTGCGCCGGCGCTCCGGCGGTGTGATCGATCGACGGGGTCAGGCGGGACCGAGCCTCGGCGGCATCGGGTTCCCGCGCTCGAGCGGCGGTGGCTTCCCGATGGGGGCGGGTGGCCTCTCGATCGGCACGATCGTCCTGCTCGTCGTCGTGGTCGGCGCCTTCATGCTCTGCGGTGGGGGCGGGAGCATGTTCGGCGACGCGCTCGCGCCCTTCGGCGACGCCGGCACGGTGCAGCCGAACCCGAACGAGGCGCAGGTCGACCCGCAGGACCCGACGGGCGAGTTCGTCGACGGCGTCATGGACGACGTCCAGACGACGTGGATCGACCTGTTCGAACGGGCCGGACAGCGGTACGAGCCGACGGCCGTCGTCCTGTTCCAGGGTTCGACCGAGAGCGCCTGCGGCGTTGCGTCGCAACGGACCGGCCCGTTCTACTGTCCGGCCGACAAGCGCGTGTACCTGGACACGAGCTTCTTCCAGGAGCTCGAGCGACAGTTCGGCGCGAGCGGCGACTTCGCCGAGGCGTACGTGATCGCCCACGAGGTGGCGCACCACGTGCAGACGCTCCTCGGGATCAACGCGGAGGTCCAGGGGCAGTCGCGCGAGGACCCGTCGATCGCGAACGAGCTCTCGGTCCGCCTCGAGCTGCAGGCCGACTGCTTCGCCGGCGTGTGGGGTCGCGCCGCGCAAGCCGAGGGCATCCTCCAGCCGGGCGATGTCGAGGAGGGCCTCAACGCGGCATCCGCGATCGGCGACGACCGGATCCAGGAGGCGACGACCGGCCGCGTCAACCCCGAGAGCTTCACGCATGGGACCGCCGAGCAGCGCGCGGCCTGGCTCCGCACGGGGATCCAGGTCGGGAACCCGGACGCGTGCGACACGTTCGACGTGCCGTACGACGAGCTCTAGACCCAGGCGTTCGGGATCCGCACGATCAGCGTCTCGTCGCCGTCCGCATAGATCAGCCGCTCGGGTCGAACGCCGCCGGAGCCGTCGATCGTGACCCAACGGCTCATGACCACGCCGGGGCCGAGGTTCGTGTCGTCTGGGTAGAAGCGGTTCGCGGAGGTGTTCGCGGGTGGGTTCGCGAGCGGCTCGTGCTCGGTGCCGTCGGCGTCCTTCACCCGGAACGCGTCGAGCGCGATCGGCACGCGCAGGTCGGTGGTGTTCGTCATGCGGACGAGCAGGTACAGCCGGTCGAACCCCTCGTCGTCGTCGCAGCGGTGATGGTAGATCGCCCGGGTGCCGCTGCCGAGCCGGATGAACTCGGGCGTGCAGACCCGCGGGGTCGGGCCGACGCCGACGATCTCCATCAGCAGCCGCGTCCCCCCGGCGCCCTCGGGGTAGACGACGGACACGGTGCCGGGCGGCGGGGGCTCCGCGAAGTCGACGACCTGGGCGCCGGTGGGACCGGTCGAGCCGGTCACGGCGGTGAGCCCCCCGTCGTCCCCGCCGCCGAGCAGCTTCGTTCCCAGCCACAGCACGACGAGGAACGCGACG
>DASTPT010000008.1:0-11452 GCA_035762085.1 Actinomycetota bacterium
CGCGAGCCATCCGGCAGTCGCGCGTCCACCCAAGGTGACGACCCATCGACCCGAAGGCCAAGCGGGGCCACGATGCGCTCGATCACGTGGAGGACCGCCTCCTCCCCCTCGAATAGACGGTCCACCACCTTCTCGATCCGCCCCTTCCGCTCCACGTAGACGTCGTCGGGTCCGTTCACCATGACCTCGGTGACCTCGGGGTCCCTGAGCAGGGACTCGAGCGGTCCGAGCCCGACGACCGCATCCGATACGTCGTTGACCACGCGCGAGAGCGCGCCCCGGGGGAGGATGTGCCCCTCGTCGCGGAGGATCCGCAGCGCCTCCTCGCGCACCCGGACGCGGCGCTCGGCGCGCGAGATCCGGGCGAGCTCCTCGGCGTCGAGCCGCCGCAGCACCTGCTCGTGCAGCCCCCGCCGGACATCCGCGAGCCCGTCGCCCATCACGACACCTCCTCGAGCAGCGAGCGGGCCAGCCGGTCCAGCTCCCTGCCCGTTCGCCCTCGGTGCGGCAGGAGCCGGGCCCGCGCCTGCTCCCTGGGGACGCGCCGGTCCATGGGGATCGTCGCGAGGGGCGGACGACCGAAGACGCGCGCCACGTCGGCCGGTGTGACCTCCGCGCGTGCCGCCCGATTCACGACGATGCGCGCGCGGTCCTCCACCCCGGTCGCCTCGATCACCCGGCGGGCATCGCGGAACGACGCCACGTCCAGCCGGACCACCACCACCACCACGTCCGCCGCCGTGAGCGCGGTCCGCGTGGGAGGGGCGATCTCGCGCGGCAGGTGGAGCACGACGAGCCGGACCGCCTGGGCGAGCGCCGCGATCGCGCGGCCGTAGACCACGGCGCCGAGGTCCGGCTCGGCGCGGCCCGGCGACAGCAAGACGCCGAACCCCTCAGCGTGTCGCCAGAGCAGCTCTCGCACCTGCTCTGGCGCCACGTCCCGCCCGAACCGCACCAGGTCCGCCGCCGTCGGCACTCCCTCCGTCGGTGCCCCCAGCGGACCGCTGGCGCCGGCGAACACGACATCCAGGTCGACGAGCGCACAGTCGACCGAGCGCCGAGCCACCGCACCGGCCAGCTGCGTGGCGACGAACGTCGCCCCGACGCCGCCGCTCGCGCCGAGCACCGCGACGACCGGCGCGTGCGCGACCGGCTCCGTCGGCCTCTGCAGGCCGGCCGTGGCCGCCGCGAGCGCGTCGCGCTCCCGCGGCCACACGAAGTAGCCGGCGGCGCCGAGCCGGATCGCCGAGCGGAGGCTCCGCACGGACTCTGCGGTCTCGAGCGCGAGGAACGATCCACGCAGCCGTTCGGTGACGAGCCCCGTGGAGGCCACCACGGCATCGGGCTCGAGCTGCCGGACCGCCTCCGAGAGCTGCCGATCGTCCGAGGCGGTCGCGACGATCCGGGCGCGCCCGGTCCGATCGAGGAAGTGCATGACCTCCTCCGCCACGTCGTGCTCCTCGAGCCCGAGCACGATCCGCGCCATCTCCAATCCGCACCTCACACCACTCCGGGGAAGCCGATACGAGGGGAAGCGAGGGAGAGGCGAGGGGGCCGCGACCACGAGGCCGCGTGCGAGGACGGTACGCCACCGGGTCGACGTCGGGCAATCGCCAGGCCGAGGGGTTCTGCCGATCGCGCGGCCGATGCCGCCGCCGGATGCCCGTCTCCGTCACCCAGCGGCCCCGCCCGCGGCGCCCGGGGGATTCCCCGACCGGGGCCTCGCGTGGGTGGGGATCGGCACATCGGAAGACGTCCCGCGAACCTCCACGGGAGTGTCGGAGGCTCGGGCTACGATTCGGGCGTGGGACGGATCCTGGATCTGGAGGCCTGGCGCACGGACCACCGCCTGGTGGTACGTGAGGTCGAGGACGAGGTCGCGCAGGAGCCGCTGCGCCGCCTCGAGCGGGCCATCAAGCGTCTCGACGGGCTCGTCGCCCGCGGGACCGGCCGCATCTCCTCTCGCGTCGAGCGCGAGCTGGTCCAGATCATGAGCGCCGTGGCCGCCGGGCGCCCCGGCGACGCCGCCGAGCGCGCCGAGCGCCTGGTCGAGCGTCTCGAGCATCCTTCCGCCCGCGCGCAGTAGCGCCGGCGCGCAACCCTCCATCCGCAGGCCCCACCGGAACCGACGGGACCTCCGGCCGGTCCCTACTGCTGGAACACGGGGATACGCTTGGTTTTGGCCGGCCGGACCGAGAGGGACAGGTGCAGGATCCCGACCCGCGTACGCTCGCCCGCGCCCGTGAGGGAGACGTGGATGCGTTCGAGGACCTGGTCCGCGCCTATCAAGGAGACCTGTGGCGGTTCACGTACTCGTACACGCACGATCGGGCGCTCGCAGAGGACGCCACGCAGGAGGCCTTCCTCCGCGCCTATCGCTTCCTCCCCGGGTTCCGCGGAGACTCACGGTTCACGTCCTGGCTGTTCCGCATCGCGCGCAACTGCGCTCTGGACATCATCCGCACCCGCAAGGGGCAGGAGGAGCGCGCGCTCCGGGCGCCGGATCCCCTGGGCCCGCCCGACCCCGAGATGCGCCTGGAGCTCGCGACTGCGCTCGCCGCGGTCTCGGAGGATCACCGGGAGCCGTTCATCCTCATCGAGGTCTTCGGCCTCTCGTACCAGGAGGCCGCCGACGTCCTGCACGTCCGGGTGGGGACCGTGAAGAGCCGGATGCACCGCGCCCGCGCCGCCATGATGGGCGCCCTCGCCGTCGAGGAGGACGCCGGTGAACTGTGACCGTGCCCGTCGAGCGCTGTCCGAGCGCATGGACGGCGAGCGTCTGTCGCACCACGCCGCCCGAGCCCTCGAGCATCACCTCGACACCTGTGCGGCGTGCCGGGCCTTCCAGGCCGGCGCCTACCGCCTGCGCGAGCAGGCACGGATCGGCCTGGCGCCGGCCGTCCCGGACCTCGTGCAGCCGATCATGGCGGCGGTCCGCGCGGAGACGCGGCCCGTCGCCAGGGTGCGCCCGCTCCGGGCGCCGCGGACACGCGAGCCCCTGCTCCCACGTCTGGCGCCGGCCATCGCCGCCGCGGTCGTGGGCGTGCTCGTCGGCTCGCTCGCGGTGGGCGGCCCATGGGGGGCCGAGCGGCGCGCGACCGCCGTCGACGTGACCGAGGGCGTGGCGCGCGCCGCGGCGGACCTGCGTGCCTACCGTGCCTCGTTCCAGATCCGCGAGCGCAACTTCAGCCCCGGGGTCCCGCTCCGCGAGCTCTCGATGGAGGTCTGGTTCCACGCCCCCGAGCGCTACCGCGTGGACGTGACCGACCACACCGTCTACCCCTCGGACGTCTTCACGCCCACCGACCTTCGGCTCGTGGTCGACGGCTCGACGTGGTACTCACGCGTGCCGTCGCCGTGCCCGACCGGCGGCTGCCCCCCGGCCGAGACCCTCATCACCAACCGCACCCCGTTCTCGTCGGCCGCACCGGCTCCGACCGACCTGGTGCTCCCCGTGACCACGCTCTCGGGCGACGAGGGCGTGTCGGTGCTCGGGGAGGGAACGCTCCTCGGCCGCAGGGCGCTCCGGGTCGAGATGCGGTTCGACCGCGCCGCTCCGCTGTTCCCGTTCCTTCGCGGCGGCGCCTGGCGGCCGCTCTTCGCGGACGACCGGGTGGTGGTCTGGCTCGACGCCACGTCGTGGTTCCCGCTGAAATGGTCGGTCTACCCGACCCCCAGCCCCGAGCGGGAGCAATGGGCCCTCCGCTTCGGGCTCCCGAACGAGCCGTCGGCGCTGCCCGTGCTCGAGGTCGAGGCCCTCGCGATGGAACGGACGCCGCCACCGGACTCGACGTTCGCCGTACCACAGATCGAGCGCCGGATCGACCAAGGGGCCACGCCGGTTGCCCTGGAGGACGTCGAGCGCGAGACCGGGCACCGGCCGATCACGCCCGCCGACGTGGGCGGCCTGTCCCTGTACGAGGTCGTGCTGCCCGCCGACCCGAAGGGCAAGGGCGGCGACGTCGTCCTGACGTACGCGCGCGGCATGCAGTGGCTCCGGGTGGGCGAGTCCCGGACCTGGGCGCGGGACGAGCTGCTCGGGCCTGTCGGGCGCCGTGCACAGGAGGTCGCGCTCACCGGCGGCGGCGTCGCGTACTACGAGCCCGCGACCGAGGATCAGGGACGCCGGCTGTCGATCCACACGAACGACGTGGACCTGTACCTGGAGACCAACCTGTCGCGCGCGACCCTGCTCCGCGTGGCGGCCTCGCTGCCCGTGCAGGGCATCCCCCTCCCCGATGCCTGGCGCGTGCAGGAGACGGCGGCGAGCACGATCGAGCGCGTGCGGCTCGATGAGGCGCGATCCGAGGCCCCCTTCGAGCTGCTGATGCCGCTGACGCTGCCCGAGGGCTCGACCCTCGCGTCGGTCGAGTTGGTGCGCCGCGACGACACCGTCGGCGTTGCCGCTCACTTCCAGGACGAGGAGGTCGCGTTCGGCGGCGGCGAGATCCACCTGCACATGGAGCTCGCCGAGGAGCTGCCACCGGCCCCGGCGTCTCGGCAGGAGACGGTCCAGGTCCGCGGCGTCGAGGCTCGCTACACCCCGGACGCCGGGCGGCTCGAGTGGATCGAGGGCGGGCTCCACGTCTCGGTCGAGGCGCCCGGGCTCGCGCTGCGGGACCTCGTCGAGATCGCCGAGTCGCTCGCGCCGGTGGAAGGGTCAGCCCGACCGACCGCACCCGAGCCGACCCCGTCGGCCGAGGGCGCGTCCGGTCCGAGCGGGACGGAGCCGTCGCCATGAGACGGGCACTCGCGATCGTCGCGGGGGCGCTCGTCGGGCTCGTCCTCGGCGCGGGGGTCACGCTCGCGCTGCAGGCGAGGAGCCCCGAACGGCGGGGCCCCGCGGACGTCGGGCTCTCCATGGTGCCGCCGACCCGAGCGGCCGAGCCCGGCACGTTCCTCGCGTGGACCCACGGCGGCCTGCCGAAGGGCTTCCGGACGAAGGTGCGCACGCTCCCGGGCATCGATCGGGTGGTCGTCGTGAAGAGCGACGTGGTCTGGATGACGGGGTCGCTCTCGGACGGCGGCGAGGTCGTCGACGACCCGCCGCGCGGGTACGCGATCCCGCTCGAGGTCGCCGCCGTCGACCCGTCGGAGTATGAGCCGTTCGTCCCGCTCTCCCAGCAGGGCGCGGTCGCGGACCTCGAGAACGGGTTCGGGATCCTCGGCGAGTCCAGCGCACGGCTGCGGCGACTCGGACCGGGGGCGGTGCTCGAGTTCGGCACCCTGCGGGTCCAGGTGGCCGCGATCTGGCCCGACGAGCTGGTCGGCGCGCACGAGCTGCTGGTCGCCCGCCGGGTGGGTCGGGAGCTCGGCGTCACACGCGATCGCTACGCGCTCCTGCAGCCGGAGGGACGGTCGGACGGGCGGCGCGTGGGCAGGATGCTCCGGGCAGCGCTTCCGCGCGGCGTGCCGCTGCAGGTCCGGTCGCCCGGCGAGACCCCGTACTTCCGGCAGGGCGACGCCGTGCTCCCGCCGATCGAGCTCAAGCTGCTGTTCGGCGAGTTCGCCGCGCGCCCCGACCCGACGCGGCGCGGCTACCTGCAGATCGACCCGGGGTGGGAGCGCACGCACATCGCGACCGAGCACGTGCCGCTCCTCGGCGCGGTCACCTGCAACGTCGCGATGTTCCCGCAGATCCGCGGCGCGGTCCGCGAGCTGAGCGACCTCGGCCTGGCGAGGACGATCGACTCCTTCAGCGGGTGCTACGCACGTCGGTACGCGAACCGCGACCCCCACCAGGGCATCAGCCATCACACGTGGGGCATCGCCCTGGACATCAACGTGGGCTCGAACCCCTACGGCGGACCCGCCGACCAGGACCCGAGGATGGTCGAGGTGTTCGAGCGCTGGGGATTCATCTGGGGCGGGACGTTCATCCGCACGGACGGCATGCACTTCGAGTGGCACCGCCCGCCCGTGGACCCAGACGCGTCCCCGCCGATCCACTGACCGCGACCGCCGCCTCGGCCGTCCCGGACGTGCCGGCCCCGGACGTGCCGGCCTCGGACGTGCGCGAAGGGAGCAGCGAACATGCGCTCTCTGCACTTGCTCGGGGACCGAAGGCCAGGCCTTCGGTTCCGGAGCATGCCTCCCGCGGCAGGACGCGCGTGGGTTTCTGCTCCCTTCGCGGCAGCCCATGGGCTGCATGTCGATCCTACCCCCGCGGCGACGCTCGCGCGAACGCGCGGGTCCGGTGTCCGCGGGCGGAGGGGCTCTACGCGGCCGCGCGCGCCCGACCGCCGCGCGATCGCACGACGACCCACGCCAGGATGCCGGCCGCCGCCGCGGCCGCGACGACGCCGGCCGTGATCGATCGCGGTTTCGTGGCCGTCCGAGCGATGCGGGTGCGGAGCCGGACCGGCCGACGGAAGTCGCGGATGTCCCAGTTGCGGGCCTCGGCCTCCTTGCGGAGGTCCTTGTCCGGGTTCACCGCGACCGGATTCCCGACCGCCCCGAGCATCGGGAGGTCGCTGATCGAGTCCGAGTAGGCGTAGGAGCCCTCGAGGTCCAGGCCCACGCGCTCGGCGAGGTCGCGGATCGCCTGGGCCTTGCCCTCGCCGGCGCAGTAGAACTCGAGCTCGCCCGTGTACCGGCCTTCCTCGATCCGGGCGCGGGTGGCGATCACGCCCGAGACGCCGAAGTGCCGGGCGAGCGGGCGCACGACCTCCTCGGGCGAGGAGCTGACGATGTAGATCCGCCGCCGCTCCTGCCGGTGCAGCGCCATCAGGTCGAGCGCCTCCTGGTACACGAACGGGTCGATCGCGTCGATGATCACGTCGTGCACGAGGCGCTCGACCTCGGCGCGCTCCCACCCCTTCGTCAGGGCGAGCATGCCCTCCTTCAGTCGATCCATCTTCCTCTCGTCCGCACCGACGAGCGCGTAGACGAGCTGTGCGTACGCCCCGCGCAGCAGCTGCCCTCGCGTGACCATCCCGGCCCGGTACATCGGCCTTGACAGCGCGAGCGACGACGACTTCGAGATGATCGTCTTGTCCAGATCGAAGAATGCGGCCTCCATCGGTGGCCATGGTAGGGCACGATGCGGACGCGACCCGTCAGGTCCGCCAACGTCCTCCCGGTCAGCCGCGGAGCGTCGGGAGGTCGTCGCCGAAGCGTTCGAGCCAGCGCTGCTCGGCCTGGGCTAGGGCGTCCTGGAGGTCGAGCATGCGGAGCGCCAGCGCGCGGCCCGGGCCCTCGGCGCGCTCGACGCGCTCGCGCTCGGCGCCGAGCGACGTGCGCCACTCGCGCAGGCCCGTCTCGCGGCGCGCCACGGCGCGTCGGCTCTCGTCGAGCGTCACCAGGTGGGCGAAGCCGAGCGCCAGGGCGGCGTCGGTCTCGTACGGTCGCGCGCCCACCGTGCGCTCGCGCAGACCGGCGCGGAGCCGCGCGCGGCCGGCCGCGGTGATCCGGTAGACGCGGCGGTCCGGACCGGCGCTCCCCTCCTGCTGCCGGCCGCTCGCGAGCCCGCGCTCCTCGAGCCGCCGCAGCGCCTGGTAGACGGACGCCCTGCCGACCTCGACCCAGGATCCCATGCTCCGCGCGCGGAACCGCTCGAGCAGGTCGTACCCGTACATCGGCTCCTCGGCGAGCAGGCCGAGGACCACCACCTCCACCTTCGACGCGCGCACCCCGACGCCTCCTCGATTCCGCTCCTGTGACGAGAGACCTAGTCTGTATAAGACTAGCGCGCCCTCGCCGCGCACGGCAAGGAGGTACGGCACGGCGGTTGGGTCCCACAGGCGCGCCAGGGCCCGAGACGCGGCCCGGGCGACACGCGGAACGGGATCTCGGAGCGCCTCGGCCAGCCCGCGGAGATCGGGGACGGCGAGCAGCGCGCGGACGTCGGACGTTGACACGGCACCCTCCCGCGGATCGGTGCTCCACCACGCTGGTCCGGGGGTCCCGACGCGAAGGGGCGAACGGCCCCATCCGAGCCGGGCCGCCGTCGACGTACGCTCGCGGCGAGAGGGGTGAAGGACACGGACGCGTCCGATCGCGCGGCGGCGATGGTTCGGGAACCCGCCTACATGGCGCTGCACCGCCGAGGCGAGCTCCGGGCGCGGGCTCGGCGAGCCCGGTCGCTCCTCGGGCGGCCGTGCCGGGTCTGCCCCCGACGGTGCCGCGTGGACCGCTCGCGCGACGAGCGCTCGATCTGCCACGTCGGCCGGCGCGCGATCGTCGCCTCGGCCTTCGCCCATCACGGCGAGGAGGATCCCCTGCGCGGGTGGAACGGGAGCGGCACGATCTTCCTGGCCGGCTGCAACCTGCGCTGCGTGTTCTGCCAGAACTTCGACGTCTCGTGGGGCGTCGGGGGCGCCGAGGTATCTGCGGAGACGCTCGCGGGGTTGATGCTCGAGCTCCAGGCCCGAGGCTGTCACAACGTGAACTGGGTCACACCCGAGCACGTGGTGCCGCAGCTCCTCGAGGCGCTCGTCCTCGCCGTGGAGGGCGGCCTCCTCGTCCCGATCGTGTACAACACGAGCGCGTACGACTCGGCGGAGAGCCTGCAGCTGCTCGACGGGGTCGTGGACGTCTACATGCCGGACCTCAAGCTGTGGACGACCGAGCGCGCCCGCCGCTACCTGCGTCGGCCGGACTACCCGGACGTGGCGCGCCGCTCGGTCCTCGAGATGCACCGGCAGGTGGGGCCGCTCGTGATCGACGACCGCGGGCTCGCGGTTCGCGGCGTGCTCCTCCGCCACCTGGTGATGCCGGGGCTCCTGGACGAGACCGAGGCGATCCTGCGCTGGGTGGCCGAGGAGCTCGGCCCGGACACCTACGTGAACCTCATGGGGCAGTACCGGCCGGAGGGACTGGTCCGCGGCGGCGACTACCCGGAGATCGCGTGGCCTCCAACGGATGCTGAGCTCCAGAGCGCCGTCGAGCTTGCGCACGAGCTGGGACTCCTCCGGCTCGACGGCGGGAGCCTCGCGATGGCGCGGCCCGTACGACCGCGGGGGATCGGCTGACGGCGACCGGCCGCTATGCTCGGGTCGGAGGCGTCCGGGCGCCTGGTGGGCCCCCCGGTCTTCAAAACCGGTGTGCGGGCGAGAGCTCGCAGGCGGGTTCGATTCCCGTCCGCCTCCGCGTGGAGTTCGACGGGAGAGATCGGGGAGCTTGACTCGTCTCCCCGCTCCCGTTGTCCGGTCGCGCTCCGAGGTTCGTATCCCGAGTCGCCTGGTCAGGCAGGGACGACCACGATCGCGTCCATCTCGACGAGGAAGTCGGGATGAGCGAGACCCTTGACGACTGCGGCCGTGATGACCGGAGGATCGGGTCGGTCGCCCCACACCCGCTGGAACACCGCGTAGCCGGAGGCGAAGTCCTGGCCCTCGACGACGAGGATGTTCCACTTCACGACGTGCTCCGGCGTGGCACCGGCGGCCGTCAGGGCCGTGCGCAGGTTGCGCAAGACCTGCTCGGTCTGTGCGGCGATATCGCCGATGCCGACGATGTTCCCCTCGGCATCGACCGCGTCCTGGCCGCCGACGTAGATCGTCCGGACGGGGCCCGAAACCACCGCGACGTTGCTGAACGCCGGGTTCCGGTGCAGCCCCTCGGGGTTGAGGAACTCCACTCGACCGTCCACGGCCGTCGAGGCTCGCTCCATCATGAGTCACTCTCCTTCCTGCGGCGCCGATGTGCCGCCACCTTCGCGCGATTGCCGCAGCGCTCCATGGAGCACCAGCGCCGGCGTCCGGACCGCGACGTGTCGACGAACACCAGCGCGCATCTCGATCCCTCGCAGCGCTTGAGTCGTTCGGCACGCGGCCCGCCGAAGACGTCGATGGCGTCTCTCGCGACCGACGACAAGACGCTTCGCACGCCCTGGACCCCCACCCACGTCCTGGTTGGACCGGGCAGCAGGCGCGGAACCAAGGACGGCTGAGCGGCCAGCTCGTTCAGGACCTCGCGGTCCACCCCTCGGACGGGCCGGCGATCGATCAGCGCGTCGGCCACGCTCCAGATCGCCGCCTGAAGCCGGACGGCCAGATCGAGGTCCTGGTCGGTCGCCTGCAGCCGGGGCCCCCGCAGGAGGTCAGCTGCCCAGCGCTCGAGATCGGACGCTCGCCTGAGCGTCTGGAAGTGGGCCAGCGGCCCGTCGTCTGTTCCCGGCCCGGTCATCGCAAAGGCCAGGGCGAGGCTTCCCGGCTCGAACGTGAAGACCTGTCCGTCCGGGTGGCGCACCTCGAGCGTGCCGACGTCCATCGAGTAACCATATCAACCGGTTACAGATGTCGTCCGATCTTTCGGTCCGCTGGGGGCGCCAACAGGCGGAGATCCTGGGACGGAAGGCGCTCGTGCCTCGGCGTCCAACGCCGATCGGCACGTGTGGTCCTCGATCAGCGCTCCTCTCCTTCCGCCCACAGGGCCTCCACTCCGCCTCGCTCGTCGACTTCGAACGTCCCGTACCTGATCTCGCCCGCGCGACGGTACCGGTTGATGACCACGCCGGTGGAGGACGTCGTGCTGTCGATGAGCTCGAGGCCGGCGGGGATCGTTCCCGTCTCGAAGAGCCGTTTCCCGCTGCCGAGCAGGACCGGGAAGGTCCACAGGCGATACTCGTCGATGAGGTCGTGCTGGATCAGGGTCTGGAGGAGCTCGCCGCTGCCGTGGACCTGGATCTCGCCGCTCAGCGCGCCCTTGAGCGCGGCCACGGCCCCCGGCACGTCGCCTTCGAGGAGCGTCGAGTTGTCCCACGACGGGGTCTTCAGTGTGGTGGAGGCAACGTACTTCGGGATGCGATTCAACACCGCACCGATCGGATCGTCGTCGGGGACGTGCGGCCAGTGCGCCGCGAAGATCTCAAACGTCGTCCGCCCGAGAAGCAGCGCATCGGCCTTCGCGGTCCATTCCGTGATCACCTTCCCCATGGCGTCGTCCCAGTAGCCGACGGACCAACCGCCGCGATCGAAGCCGCCGCTCCGGTCCTCATCAGGACCACCTGGGCCCTGCATGACGCCGTCCAAAGTCAGGAACGTTCCGACAACCAGCGAAGCCATCGTCGTCCTCCCCTCGCTGCTCTCACCCCCACGGAACCGTGCCGTCTCTTCGACGTTGCCCTCGAGGCAAGGTCATCGGTCGGCAGCTCCAGATCCCTCCCTCACAGGCGCCGATCACGTGCGGTGACAGACCCGCCCCGTGCCCACGCGCGAGTCACGCTAGCCGACGGCGATCACTGGCGCTCACGGTCATACTGGCCTGCGGCGGTCGCGTTCTTGCACGGTTCCCCGCCCTCCGAGAAGCGACCCCGTTCGTGCCGGGCGAGGAACGGACCGCGTTGGCCGGGGTGATGCGGCGGCTCCGCCCAACCGAAAGGCGACTTCAGGGGGTCCCCGCCGTCGCGTATCATCGATGACGTAGGGGGCTCCCACCGTGAATCGCCCGCGCCGCCATCCCCTCCTGCTCCTCCTTGCAGCGCTGGTCGTCCTGGCTGGCTGTCGGGCAC
>DASTPT010000009.1:0-54992 GCA_035762085.1 Actinomycetota bacterium
CGCGTCAAGGAAGCGCTCTCCCCCTGAGCTAAGCGCCCGAGCTATGGGATTGTACGGGACCTCCTGGTCCTCGAGGCGGGGACCGGAATTGAACCGGTGTACAGGTTTTTGCAGACCCTTGCCTAACCACTCGGCCACCCCGCCGGAGAGCGACACATCCTGAACCGGTCGCGTCCGAGAGTCTAGCAACCCGCCCGGCGCGACCCGTCCTCAGCGTCTCGACTGGCGCCGCAGGTCATGCGGGCGATCGGCATCGAGGACGACGCCGAGGTGATCGACGTCGTGTCGGATCTGCGGCGCGTCGACGCGCACTACCTGCGGATCTACCTGGACGCCGAGGGCATCGCCGACACCCCGGAGGACATCGTCAGGCACAAGCACCGGCTGCACGTCCGGCGCCTGGCATCCACATCGGGGGAGGGCCACCCGCGCTCGAGGCAGACCTGGTGTGGCTGTGGCTCTTCGCGGTGATCCTCGCCGCGTGGAGCTTCACGCGGCGCTGTCGTCGCAACCCGTGACCACGGGCATCGCGCGCTGGTCGACGTGGTCCTCCGCAGTCCGGTCCGAGGTCCTCTTGGTGACGGACCCCTGGACGAGACGGGACGTCGGCTGGACGCCCCGCCGATCTCGGAGGCTCGAGCAGCAACAGGGGCGATCGTCACCGGCCTCGAGCCGTGGTCCTCTGGAGCGGACGACGGGACTCGAACCCGCGACCCCCACCTTGGCAAGGTGGTGCTCTACCAACTGAGCCACGTCCGCGTGTCCCCGAGTCTAGGCTCCGGCGTACGGAGCTTCAACCGGCGCTCGATCCAGGCCCGCGGACATGGCCTCCCGGTCCCCCGTCCCGGCTCACCGGGTGCCGGTGGACCCGAAGCCGCCGGCCCCGCGAGTCGAGTCCGGCAGCTGGTCCACGACCACCGCGCGGAGGTCCGGGACAGCCACGATCACGAGCTGGGCGATCCGATCTCCTCGAGCGATCTTCACCGGCTCGGACCGGTCCAGGTTGACCACGGCGCAGACGACCTCACCTCGGTATCCCGCGTCGATGAGGCCCGGCGCGTTGGCGAGCGTCAGGCCCTGCCGCGACGCCAGGCCCGAGCGCGGAAGGACGAGCCCAGCGTAGCCGTCGGGGATCGCCACGGCGAGGCCGGTCGGCACCATCGCCCGTTCGCCCGGCTCGACCACGAGCTCCGCGACCGAGCGCAGGTCCAGGCCCGCGTCGCCGGGGTGCGCGCGCTCTGGGAGCGCGACTTCGGGATCCAGGCGCTTGAAGGGCAGGTCCATCGCCACGGAGTCTGGCAGAACGCCGAGGGCCGAGGTCGGACCCCGGCCCTCGATCGCTCGATCCCCGTTCACGAACAGCCGCTGGTGCTCCCGCAGCTCGGGCAGACGTAGCACGACCCGGCCGGCTGCATCTTCGAACCGCACGAGTAGCACAGGGGCGCGTCGGCCGCCTGGGCCAGTGGCTTCGACGTGAGCTCCACGGGCTGCGGTGGCGGCGCCGACCGCGGCACGTCCGGCTTCTCCGTCGTCTGGGCGGCCGCGAGCTGCTTGCGCTCCTCGATCGACCGGATGCCGAGCGCCTCTCGCTTGTCCTCCGGCAGGTAGTCGAGCGCCAGGCGCCGGAAGACGTAGTCGACGAGCGAGGTCGCGAACCGGATGTCCGGGTCGTTCGTCATCCCCGACGGCTCGAACTTCATGTTGATGAACTTCGAGACGTACGCCTCGAGCGGCACCCCATACTGCAGGCCGATCGAGATCGCGATCGAGAACGCGTCCATGATCCCGGCGAGCGTCGAGCCCTGCTTCGAGGTCTTCAGGAAGATCTCGCCGAGACCGTCGTCCGGGTACGAGCTCGCGGTGATGTAGCCCTCGGCGTCCGCGACCTCGAACTTCGTCGTGATCGACGGCCGTGAGCGTGGGAGCCGTCTGCGGACGGGCTGCGCGAGCTCGGGCGGCGTGGCCTCGGCGTTCGCGTCCTTCTTCTTGTCGGCCGAGAGGGGCTGGGCCACCTTGCAGTTGTCCCGGTAGATCGCGACCGCCTTGAGACCGAGCCGCCATGACTCGACGAACAGCTCCTCGACCTCCTCCACCGTGACGTCCTCGGGCATGTTGACCGTCTTGCTGATCGCGCCCGAGATGAAGGGCTGGGCGGCCGCCATCATCCGGACGTGGCCCATGTAGTGGATCGGCTGGGCCCCCATCGCGGTGTCGAAGACCGGGTAGTGCTCGGGCCGCAGGTGCGGCGCCTCGGCCACCGAGTTGTGTTCGGCGATGTACGCGACGATGTCCTCGATCTCGTCCGGCTGGTAGCCGAGCCGCTCGAGCGCCCGGGGCACGGTCTGGTTCACGAACTGCATCGTGCCCCCGCCGACGAGCTTCTTCGTCTTCACGAGCGCGAGCTCCGGCTCGATGCCGGTGGTGTCGCAGTCCATCATCAGCCCGATCGTGCCGGTGGGCGCGAGCACCGTGGCCTGCGCGTTGCGGAACCCGTGTGCCTCGCCGAGGGACACGGCCTCGTCCCACGCGTTCTTCGCCGCGGACAGCACGGCCTCCGGCACCAGGTCGCCGTCGATGTCGTCGGCGGCCTCGCGGTGCTTCCGCATCACCCGGAGCATCGCGTCGGCGTTCGGAGCGTATCCGGCGAACGGGCCCATCGCCGAGGCGATCCTCGCGCTCGTGCGGTACGCGTGACCCGTCATGAGCGCGGTGATGGCGCCGGCCCAGGTGCGCCCGGCGTCCGAGTCGTACGACAGCCCCCGCGCCATCAGCAGCGCGCCAAGGTTCGCGTAGCCGAGCCCCAGCTGCCGATAGTCGCGCGCGTTCTCCGCGATCTTGTCGGTCGGGTAATCGGAGGGTCCGACGATGATCTCCTGCGCCGTGAAGACGATCTCGACCGCGTGCTTGAACGCGGCGACGTCGAAGTTGCCGTCGTCGTCGAGGAACTTCATCAGGTTCAGCGAGGCCAGGTTGCAGGCGCTGTTGTCCAGGTGCATGTACTCGCTGCACGGGTTCGAGGCGTTGATCCGCCCGCTGGCCGGGCTCGTGTGCCACTCGTTCACGGTCGTGTCGAACTGCATGCCGGGGTCCGCGCACTCCCACGCGGCCCGCGCGATCTGACGCATCAGGTCTCGCGCCCGGACGGTCTCGACGACCTCGTCCGTGGTGACCGTCTTCAGCTTCCAGTCCTGGTCCTGCTCGTACGCCCGCATGAACTCGTCGCTCACGCGCACCGAGTTGTTCGCGTTCTGGTACTGGATCGAGTAGCTGTCCTTGCCGTCCAGGTCCATGTCGAACCCGGCGTCGCGCAGCGCCCGAGCCTTGTGCTCCTCCTTCGCCTTGCACCAGATGAAGTCGTAGATGTCGGGATGATCGACGTTCAGGATGACCATCTTCGCCGCGCGACGCGTCTTGCCACCGGACTTGATCGTGCCGGCGCTCGCGTCGGCACCACGCATGAACGACACGGGGCCGCTCGCGGTCCCGCCGCCCGCGACGCGCTCCTTCGAGGAGCGGAGGCCGGACAGGTTGATCCCAGCTCCGGATCCGCCCTTGAAGATGATGCCCTCCTCGACGTACCAGTTCAGGATCGACGACATGTGGTCGTCGACCGCGAGGATGAAGCACGCGCTCGCCTGCGCCGACACGCCCGGCACGCCGAGGTTGAACCAGACCGGGGAGTTGAACGCGGCTTTCTGGTGGACGAGCAGGTGCGTCAGCTCCTCGGCGAACACCTGCGCGTCCCGCTCGCTTGCGAAGTAGCCGCCGTCGCGGCCCCAGCCCGTGATCGTGTCGACCACGCGCCCGATCAGCTGACGGACGCTCGACTCACGCTCCGACGTCCCGAGCGTGCCGCGGAAGTACTTCTGCGCCACGATGTTCGTGGCGTTCTGCGACCAGGTCGCGGGGAACTCGACGTCCCGCTGCTCGAACGCGTTGCCGCCCTCCTTGAAGTTCGGGATGACGGCGTCGCGGCGCTCCCACTCGACCTCGTCGTAGGGGTGGACACCCTCCTTCGTGAAGTAGCGCTTGAACTCGAGCCCACTCCGGATCACCCGGACGTCGTTCTCCTTGGTCGCCACCTGCGATGCCCCCTTCCTGCGGCCCGACGGGGAAGGTCCTTCTCTTGGTCCGATCGGTCCGATCCGCTCCCCCGGACCGGACGTTCTCGTCGAATGACAGGACTGTGATTCTGCCCCGACGACGGCGTCGCGTCAAGGGTTTCAGCTTCAAGATATCGTGGTTCGGAACGTCTGGGACCACAAGATATTGTACCCGGGGCCGTTTCCGCTGGTCAGCGGCGCCGAGCTTTCGCGGGCTCCTTCTTCGCGAGCAGGCCACCGAGCTCCCGCTGGAAGTCGGTGAGCTCCTGGAAGTCCTTGTAGACGCTCGCGAAGCGCATGTAGGCGACCTGGTCGAGCCGCTGGAGGTGCTGCAGGACCTCCAGACCCACCTGCTGGGAGGTGACGACCGGCCCCTTCCGCCGCAGCCGTCCCTCGATCCGTTCCGCGACCTGCGCGACCTGTTCGGCCGTCACGGGGCGGTTCACGATCGCCTTGCGGATCCCGGCCACCATCTTGTCTCGGTCCCACGGCTCCTTCGTCCCATCCCGCTTCAGGACCATGAGCCCGACCTCCTCGATCCGCTCGAAGGTCGTATACCGGCGTCCGCACGATAAGCACTGGCGGCGCCGACGGATCGCCGCACCCTGCTCGGCCGGGCGGGAGTCCACCACCTTGTCGTCCTCGTGACCGCACCAGGGACAGCGCATCGCGTCCTCACTCCTACCACAACATGTGGTGGCCAGCGGCACGGTATCACGAGATGATGTGGTCAGGCCGGGATCGAGAGCGTCTGGCCCGGGACCAGAGCGCCGGCCCGTACGCCGTTCGCGGCGGCGATATCGTCCACCACCGAGCGCGGATCCCGCTCGGGCGCGACACGCCGCGCGATCGACCACAGCGTGTCGCCCGAGCGCACGACGTACGCGGAGCCCCTCCGCGCGATCGGCGGCTCCGAGCCGTCGAGCGCGTTCGCGACGGGCCCGGTCCACAGCCCGACGACGGCCGCCCCGGCCAGCAGGACGGCGATCCGTCGGCGGCGAACACGCGTTCGAGCCATCGCCGGTATCCTATCGAACGGACGTTCGGAGTCAAGCCCTGGACCGAACATATGTTTGAACGCCTCCCGCGGCCGTGCTAGCGTCCCGAGGGTAGGAGGAGGGACCGACATGGCGAACATCGACACGAACGGACTGACCGCCCGGCAGCAGCGCATCCTCGAGTTCATCGCCCGGACCGTGCGCGAGCGCGGATACCCGCCCACGGTCCGTGAGATCGGCGAGGCGGTAGGGCTCACGTCCTCGTCCAGCGTGCACGCGCAGCTCGCGAACCTCGAGCGGCGCGGGCTCCTCCACAAGGACCCCGCGAAGCCGCGCGCGATGGCGCTCGAAGCCCCGCGGGCCGAGGGCATCCCCGTGCCGCTCCTCGGCCGGATCGCAGCCGGCGTTCCCGTCCTGGCCGAGCAACACGTCGAGGAGTACCTCTCGGTGCCGATCGGCTTCGTGGACGACACCGAGCACTTCGCGCTCCGGGTCGCCGGCGACTCGATGCTGGGGGCGGGCATCCTGGATGGTGACGTCGTGGTCGTCCGACGGCAGGACGACGCCGACGACGGCGACATCGTCGCGGCGCTCGTGCCCGGGCCCGCCGAGGACGAGGCGACCGTGAAGCGCCTGCGCCGCTCGCGGGGCGCCGTGACGCTCGTCCCAGAGAACCCGGCCTTCGACCCGGTGGAGCTCGGCCCACAGGGCCGGATCCTCGGCAAGGTGGTAGCGGTCCTCCGGAAGCTCTAGGCTCCGCCGTCAGGAGCCAGCGCAGCCAGGAGGTCTCCACCGATGTCCGACCGACGGTCCACCGAGCTCGAACGCGCCATCTTCAGCCAGCCCGAGGAGCTCCGGCGGCTCCTCCAGACGCCGCTCCCCCACGACACCGTCGAGCGGCTGCGACAGGCGCACCGTATCTGGCTGGTGGGCACCGGCACCAGCCTGCACGCCGCCGAGCTCGGTGCCTCGATGCTCCACGACGCCGGGCGTGCTGCGTACGCCATGTCGTCGATGCGGTTCGTCAACTGGGCTCCACCGATGGGGGCCGTCGACGCCGTCCTCGTGATCAGCCACAACGCCGGTGCCGAGACAGCGTACGCCTCGGCCGCCTACACCATGGGGATGGACGCCGGGCTGCGCGTGATCCCGATCGTCCGCCGGGGCGGTGGCCTGGTGGGCGCGATCGAGACCGTCGACAAGGAGCGCTCGCACACGTACACGGTGAGCTACACGGCCGCGCTGCTGATCCTGGCGCGGCTGGCGCACGCGCTCGGCGCCGAGGCGTACGGGCCCGAGACGCTCGAGGGCCTGCCCGACGCCGTCCAGGTCGCGCTCGACGACCCGGCGCCCCCGACGATCCCCCTGCCGCAGCGCGCGCTCGTCCTGTTCGGCGAGGGGCCGGCGGCGGTGACCGCCCGCGAGGGAGCCCTCAAGGTCCGCGAGGCCGCCCGGGTGCTCGCCGAGGGCTACGACGTCGAGTACCTGCTCCACGGGTCGGCGGTCCCGCTCGACGGACGGGATCACCTCGTCTCGCTCGCGCCCCCCGACGGCGACGGGCTCACCGCGGCCGTGGCGACGGCTGCTCGCGCGCAGGGCATCGCCGTCACCGACCTCGACGACGACTCCGGGCTCCCGCCGATCCTGGCGCAGATCCCGCTCACGGTTCGGCTCCAGCGGCTCGCGCTGCGGTTCGCGCTCGATCGCGGCACGGACCCGGATGTGGTGGTCGAGGGCGCGTGGGCGGCCGACGCCCTGTGGGCGATCGGCGCGCCCGGAGGCCCGACCGGCTCCTAACTCCCGGCGGCGGACGCGGCCGACCGGTCGCCCTCGACCGCGTGCTCTCGGATCGCCGCGAACACCCGCTGCCCCACCCTGGCCCGCACGAGCACGCCATCCTCGCGCGGCTCCTCGGACAGGACCTCCGCCTCACGGTGCAGCTGCGCCAGGAGGTCTCCGCGCTCGTGCGGCAGGAGCACGGCGATCGTCACCGGGAACCGCGGGATCGCCACCGCCACGCGCTCGAGGAGCTCCTCCAGGCCCTCCGCCGACACGCTGGAGATGAGGGTCGCGTCCGGGAACCGCGCCGAGAGCCGAGCGCGCTCGCCCTCCTCGAGCAGGTCCACCTTGTTCAGCGCGAGCACCTCAGGGATCCGGCCGGCCCCGATCTCGTCCAGCACGGTGCGCACGGCATCGATCTGACGGGCGATGTCGGGGGTGGCGGCGTCGGCGACGTGCAGGATCAGGTCGGCGCGCGTGACCTCCTCCAGCGTCGAGCGGAACGCCTCCACGAGGTCGTGCGGGAGCTTGCTGACGAACCCGACCGTGTCCGAGACGGTGGCGTCGCGGCCGTTGGGCAGCCGCAGGCGTCGCGTCGTGGGGTCCAGGGTCGCGAAGAGCTGGTCGGCGACCACCACATCGGCGCTCGTGAGGGCTCGCATCAGCGTGGACTTGCCGGCGTTCGTGTACCCGGCGATCGCGATCTGCGGCACGCCCGAGCGTTCGCGGCTTGCGCGCTTCACGTCGCGGGTGCGCGCCAGGTCCTTGATGTCGCGCTTCAGCTTCGTGATCCGGCGGCGGATGTGCTGGCGGTCGACCTCCATCTTGGTCTCACCGGGACCGCGCCGGGTCCCGATCCCGCCGCCCATCCGGCTCATCGCCTCGCCCCACCCTCGCAGGCGCGGGACCAGGTAGTTCAGCTGCGCGAGCTCGACCTGCGCTTTGCCCTCGCGGCTGCGGGCGTGCAGGGCGAAGATGTCCAAGATCAGGGCGGTGCGGTCGACCACCTTCACCTTCAGCCGCTCCTCCAGGTTCCTGAGCTGACCCGGCGAGAGCTCGCGATCCAGGATCACCGCGTCCGCGCCCGACGCGTGGACCACGCGATGGATCTCGTCCAGCTTGCCCTTGCCGACGTACGTGGCGGGGTCGGGGTCCTGCCTCGTCTGAACGATCCGGGCGACGGCCTCGGCCCCCGCCGAGTCCGCGAGCGCCGCCAGCTCGTCCAGGTCCGAGTCCTGCATCCCAGGGCCCACACCGACGAGGACGGCCTTCTCCGTGACGCGCGGGCGCCACGTCGCCGCGAGCGGTGACTCGAGCATCGAGGTCTCGTGGACCCCGCGGCGAGGTCTCCGACGCTCGTCCATCACGCCAGCGTGCGGGTCAGGCGGTCCATCGCGTCGTCGAGCCGGTCGTCGGGGACCGTGAGGCTGAGGCGCACGTACCCCTCCCCGCGCTCCCCGTACCCGTTCCCCGGCGCGACGAAGATGCCGGCCTCGTCGAGCAGGCGATCCGCGAACCCGGTCGAGGTCTCTCCGGCCGGGACGGGCACCCACACGTAGCAGGACCCACGCGGCGGCGCGAGGGACCACCCCAGCCCGTTCAGCGTCCGCACCACGAGGTCGCGGCGCCGCCCGTACGTCCGGCGGAGGGTCTCGAGGTGCTCCGGCGGCCCTTCGAGCGCCGCGATCGCCGCTCGCTGGATCGCCGTGAACTGCCCGGAGTCCAGGTTGGTCTTCACGACCGCGAGCGCGCGGATCGCCTCGGCCGAGCCCGCGGCCCACCCGATCCGCCACCCCGTCATGTTGAAGAGCTTCGAGGTCGACCCGAACTCGAGCGCGACGTCCTTCGCGCCCGGCGCCTGGAGCACCGACGGGGCGACGTACCCGTCGAACGTGATCTCGGAGTACGCGGCGTCGTGGAGCAGGAGCAGGTCCTGCGCACGCGCGAATCCCACCGCCGCCTCGAACGTGTCAAGGTCGGCGACCGCCGCCGTTGGATTCGTCGGGTAGTTGAGCCACATGACCTTCGTCCGGTCCGAGACCCTCGCGGCCGACAGATCGGGAAGGAACCCACGCTCGGCGGGCATCGGGAGGGGAACCGGCGTGGCCCCTGCCAGCCGCGTCGAGACCCCGTACACCGGGTAGCCGGGGTCGGGCACCAGGGCCTCGTCGCCCGGATCCAGGTACGCGAACGCGATGTGGCCGATGCCCTCCTTCGAGCCGATCAAGGCCATGACCTCGGTCTCGGGATCCAGGTCCACGCCGAACCGCCGCCCGTACCAGGCGGTCACGGCGGTCCGGAACTCGAGGCTCCCGAAGTAGCTGGGGTACTGGTGCGTCGACGGGTCGCGGACGGCCTCGCGCATCGCCTCCACGACGTGCTCCGGCGTCGGCAGGTCCGGATCGCCGACGCCGAGCGAGATCACGTCGACCCCTTGCGCCCGCTTGGCCGCGAGCTTCTTGTCCAGTTCGGCGAACAGGTAGGGCGGCAGGGCTTCGATCCGCCGGGCGACCTTCATCCGAGCCCTCTCGCCGCGAGCCAGCCCGCGTCGACCGTCGCCTCGAAGACGCGCTCGGCGGGGCCGGTGAGCAGGACGTCGTCGCCGGTCCGCTCGACCACGAGCGCACCGCCGGGGAACCGGACCTCGGCGCGTGACGGGACGAGCCCGGCTTCGTTCGCCGCCACGAGCGCCGCGCACGCGCCGGTCCCACACGCCATCGTCTCCCCCGAACCCCGCTCCCACACGCGAGCCCGCAGCCCGTCCCCCTCGAGCGCGACGAACTCCACGTTCGTCCGCTCGGGGAACCGGGGGTCGTGTTCGATCCGCGGTCCCAGCCGCCCCACCTCGATCGTCCGGGGGTCGTCCTCGACGAACAGCACGAGGTGCGGGTTGCCCATCGAGACCGCGCTGGCCTTGTACGTGCGCCCGCCGACCTCGAACGGCTCCGTGAGGAAGGGGTCCGGACCGTCGCCGGCCATCGGGATGCGCGCTCGCTCGAACGCCGGCGCGCCCATCCGCACGGTGACCGAGATGACCTCGCCGTCGGTCACGTCGAGCGACAGGCGCCTCGTGCCCCCGCGGGAGCCGACCGCGAGCCGAGGGGACGTCGTGTGGCCGCGCTCGAACACGAACCTGCCGAGGCACCGGATCCCGTTGCCACACATCTCGGCGAGCGAGCCGTCTGCGTTCCGGTAGTCCATGAAGAAGTCCTCGCCCGGCTCGCGTCCGCGGGTCACGCGGATCACGCCGTCGGCGCCGACGCCGAGGTGGCGGTCGCATAGGGCGGCCGCAAGCTCGACCGAGAGGCGACGCTCGTCGGCCATGTCCTCGAGCAGGACGAAGTCGTTGCCCGTCCCGTGGTACTTCCAGATGCGCATCGGCTCAGCCATCCAGGTACCCCACCAACCGATCCGTGAGCTCGCCCGCACCGTCGGCGCCCGCGCGGAACCAGCGGATCCGCGGGTCCCGGCGGAACCACACCATCTGACGGCGCGCGAGCTCCTTCGTCCGCCTCACCGTGCCCTCCACCGCCTCGGCGAGCGTGATCTCCCCAGCCAGGTGGCGGGCGAACTCAGCGTACCCGATGGCTTGGGACGCGGTGAGCCATGCACCGAAACCGTTCCGCACCAGCGTGGCGACCTCGTCGAGCAGGCCGTGCTCGAGCATCGCGTCCACCCGGCGGCGGATCCGCTCTGCGAGGACCGGACGGGCGATCTCGATCCCGGCGGCGCGCACATGATCGGGAGGGAACCGCTCCCAGGCTCGCGCGAAACTCGAGAAGGGGCGCCCGGTGACGGCCGCGACCTCCAGCGCGCGGACGGTGCGCCGGACGTTCTCGGGCTGGATCCGGCCCGCCGCGACGGGGTCCAGATCGGTTAGTCGCGCGTGCAGGGCAGCCGCCCCGACCGCCGCCGCCTCGGCCTCGAGGGCCGCGCGCGTCCGCGGGTCCGTTCCGGGGAACGCGAGCTCGTCCACGACGGCCCGGAAGTACAGACCCGAGCCGCCGACGAGCAGCGCCGAGCGGCCTCGCTCCCGCGCCCGGCGCACGGCCTCGAGCGCGAGGCGCTGGTAGCGCGCCACGCTGAACGCCTCCGAGGGCTCGGCGACGTCGATCAGGTGGTGCGGGACCCCGCCCCGCTCCTCCGCGGTCGGCTTGGCGGTGCCGACGTCCATGCCGCGGTACAGGAGCATCGAGTCAACGCTCACGATCTCGGCGCCGATCGCTCGAGCCACCGCGATCGCGACCTGCGTCTTGCCGGAGGCGGTGGGGCCGACGATCGCGAGGGGCGCTTCCGTCGCCATCAGCCGGCGGCGACGGGCTCCCGCACGACCGGCTCGCCGACCAGGTGGTGCGGGTGCGCCGACGTCACCCGCGCGTCGAGGAAGGTGCCGGGCTCGATCGAGCCGGGCAGGTGCACGACCTTGTTCGTGCGCGTGCGACCCTGCACGCCGCCCTTGCGGCCGGTGCCCTCGACGAGGATCTCGAACGTGCGGCCGAGGTGCCCGCGCATGACCTCCAGCGAGACCGACTCCTGGAGCTCCACGAGCCGGTCGAACCGCTCTTGCACGACGCCCTTCGGCACCTGCTCGGGCATCTGCGCCGCACGCGTCCCCGGCCTGGGCGAGTACTGGAACATGTACGCCTGGTCGAACCGGGCCTCCCGGACGACCGCGAGGGTCTCCTCGAAGTCCTCCTCGGTCTCGTCGGGGAACCCGACGATGAGGTCGGTCGTGACCGCGACGTCCGGGATCGCCGCGCGGATCGCCCCGAGCCAGTCCAGGTAGCGCGCGCGCCGGTACGAGCGTTGCATCGCCTTCAGGACCCGGTCCGAGCCCGATTGCAGCGGCAGGTGGATGTGCTCGCACACCTTGTCGCTCCCGGCCATCGCCTCGATGACGTCGGGCGTGAAGTCGTGCGGGTGTGGGCTCGTGAAGCGGACCCGGCGGATCCCCTCGACGCCGTTCACGGCGCGCAGCAGATCGGCGAACAGCGGTCGCCGCGCGGAGCCGGACACCGTGACGTCGCGCCCGTACGTGTTCACGTTCTGCCCGAGGAGGGTGACCTCGACGACGCCCTTCCGCGCGAGCCCCTGCACCTCGGCGAGCACGTCGCCGATCGCGCGGGAGCGCTGTGGGCCACGGACGAGCGGCACGATGCAGAACGTGCAGGCGTTGTCGCACCCGACCGAGATCGAGACCCATGCGTGGTGCGCGACCTCGCGGCGTGCCGGGAGGGCGCTCGGGAACACCTCCGTGAACTCGCGCACGTCCATCTGCGGGCCCTCGGTCCGGGCGCGCTCGAGCAGGGCGAGCAGCCCCGGCAGCGCGTGCGTCCCGACGACGACGTCGACCCACGGCGCCCGCTCCTGGATCGACCCCCCGTCCTTCTGTGCCAGGCAGCCGGCGACGACGATACGCAGCGACGGGTTCCGCTCCTTCAGCGGCCGGAGGTGCCCGAGGTTCCCGTAGAGCCGGTTGTCGGCGTTCTCGCGGATCGCGCACGTGTTGAACACGATCACCTCGGCCTCCGCGGCCTCCTCGGTCGGCACGTAGCCCTCGGCCGAGAGCAGGCCGGCGATCCGCTCGGAGTCGTGCTCGTTCATCTGGCACCCGAAGGTGCGCACGAGGTACCGGCGCTCGCCCATCGTTCCGAGGGTACCGGACCGATCGGCCCGCGGCCGTTCATACCTCCAGCCGGTACCCCATCCCGCGGACGGTCGAGATCGCGCCGCCGCCGAGCTTCTTGCGCAGGTACCCGACGTACACGTCCACCACGTTGGAGCCGGGATCGCGATCGTAGCCCCAGACCAGGTCGAGGAGCTGCGCCCGCGAGAGCACCTGGCCCGCGTTCCGGAAGAAGACCTCGGCCAGGGCGAACTCGCGCGCCGAGAGCTCGACGTCGCGGTCGCCGACCCGGGCCCTGCGTGTCCGCAGGTCGAGCGTCGCACCCGCGGCGCGCAGCTCGGTCTGCTCCACGTCGCCCTCCCGGCGCAGGCGCGCCCGGATGCGCGCGAGCAGCTCCTCGAAGCGGAAGGGCTTCGTGACGTAGTCGTCGGCGCCGAGGTCCAGCCCCTCGACGGTGTCGCGCACCTCGGACCGTGCCGTGAGCACCACGACCGGGAGCTTGCTGCCGGCGCGGCGGAGCTCCTGGAGCACCGAGAGGCCGTCCCGGACCGGCAGACCCAGGTCGAGCACGAGCATGTCGAAAGCGCCGGTCGTGGCCAGCGACAGGGCCGACGCGCCGTCCTCCACGATGGTCGTCGCGAAGCCGTTGGCGCGAAGGCCGCGCTCGAGGAAGGAGGAGATCCCCCCCTCGTCCTCGGCGATCAGGATCCGCGCGGCGCCCATCACGCAGGCCCCGATCCGCTGGGGTGATGCTCCACCGGGATCTGCATGAAGAACGTCGCGCCCTCGCCGAGTTCGCTGCGGATCCCCGCCCGACCGCGATGCGTCTCGGCGATCGCTCTGACGATCGCGAGGCCGAGGCCGGCCCCCTCGGCGCGCCGCACGCCCGCCCTGGCGAAACGTTCGAAGATCCGGTCCTGTTGGTCGACGGGGATGCCGGGACCCGTGTCGCGGACCCACAGCGTGGCCCAGCCGTCGCCGATCTTCGAACCCACACCGATCTCGGCCCCGAGGTCGGTGTGCTCGGCGGCGTTCTGCGCCAGCTGGATGACCGCCTGCTCCAGCCGCTGGCGGTCGCCCACGATCGCCCCCTCCGCCACCTCGTCGACGACCCAGCGACGGTCGGCGAGGGCCTCGACCTTCTGGTGCACCTCGCGGGTGAGGGACCCCACGTCCACGAGGTCGAGCTCGAGGAACTCGGGCTGCTGGGCCTTCGCGAGCAGCAGGAGGTCGTTCACCATCCTGCCCATCCGGTCCAGCTCGCCGGTGACCAGGTCTATCGCACGCGCCCGCTGCTCGGGGTCGTCCCCGAGCGTCTCGAGCTGCCCGCGGATGATCGTGATCGGCGTCCGCAGCTCGTGGCCGGCGTCGTCCACGAAGGCACGCTGGGCGGTGAAGGCCGTCTCGAGCCGGTCGAGCAGGTCGTTGAACGTCCGCGCGAGGTGCGCGATCTCATCGTCGCCGCGCACCTCGATCCGGCGGCTGAGGTCGGTCTCCGAGATCGATCGTGCCGTCGCCTCCACCGCCTGCACCGGCCTGAGGATCCTCCGCGTCATCACGAACGCGGCCGCCGACCCGATCAATACCGCCGCGATCCCCACGAACGCGCCCGCCCGGGTCGCAGACCGGAGGACGTCGGCCTCCAGGTCTCGGAACATCGCGGCGACGAACACGCCCTCGGCCCGCCCACCCGAGCGCAGCGGGACGGCCAGGTACCGGACGGTCCCGCCCGGCGTGTCGGCCGCTCCGGCCATCGACTCCGACACGTTCGCCCACCGGGCGACGAGGTCCGGGTCCTGGTCGAGCCGGTAGGGCAGGACGTTGCGGCTCCGCAGGTACAGGTCGCCACCGACGAACATCAGGAAGGCCTCGTGACGGGCGGGCACGTTACGCTCGAGGAAGACGTCGAAGATCCGGCGGACGTCCGCCCCGAACGGCTCCCCGGTCTCCGGGTCCACCCCGGCCGCCAGGCGTCGGAGCTCCCGCGACTCCTGGACCAGGTCGTCGTCGATCCGGTCGTCCAGGCCCGTCAGGAGCGCCTGTCGAACGAGCACCACCGACAGGACGGTCGCGCTCGTCATGACGATCACGAACCCGACCAGGATCCTGACGGTGATGCTCGATCGCAGGCGTTGGAGCGTGGTGCTCGTCTCCGGCGCTCGGTCCGGCTCAGGTGTCCCCGCCGCCGGAGGCGCCGCCCGAGCCGTCGCCGTCGCGGGAGTGGTCCCCGTGGTCCCCGCCGCCCCCGCCGCCGCCGACCGCGCCGCCCTCGTCGCGGGTCCCGGTCCCCCGGCCGCCCCGAGTGTCCCCGTCCCGGGTCCCGTCACGTCCGTCGTCGGTGACGGCTCGCTCGTCTCGGGTGCCGGTTCCCCGGTCACCTCGGGTGTCGCCGTCTCGGGTTCCGTCGCGTCCGTCGTCCGTGGCTCCATCGCCCCGGCCTCCGGATCCCGCGGGGTCGGCACCGTCGCCGTCGTCCTCTCGCACTTCGGCGTCCGAGCCCTCATCCTCCCGCCAGGCCTTCTGGTCGTCCAGTTCGACGGCGTCCACGTCCGTGGGGCCGTGCCACGGCTGGGCGACGATCAGGCCGAGGCTGAGCCCGACCAGCGCTGCCAAACCGAGCACCGCAAGCTTCCCGAGTCTCATCGTTCCTCACTCCTCCCTGATCTGGTGATCCACGCTCACCGTGGCTTCAGTTGGTTCAGACGGAGTCGCCGGGGGCGCCGCAGGAGCGGCTCGACCGCCTCCGCCATCTGACGGGCCGTGGGTCGGTCCTGCGGGTCCGGGGCGAGCGCCGCCTCGACGGGCAGCCGGAGCTCGTCCGGAACCGTCGGGGGCAGCGGCGCCGGTCGCCCGAGGAGCTGGGGATAGCGAGCCTCGAGCGCGGCGTCCGGGTCCTCCGCCCCCGCCGGGAACACCGGCTCACCCGTCAGCGCCTCGTGCATCGTGATCCCGAGCCCCCAGACGTCGGTCGGCGGCCCGATCCGGTTCGGCCTCGGGTCGCACTGCTCGGGCGCCATGTAGGCGTCCGTCCCGATCGGACGCTCGATCTCGCGCGCCGCCTCGACGGACCGCGCGATGCTCAGGTCGATCAGCCTGGGCGGCGCGCCCATGATGAGGTTCTTCGGCTTCACGTCCAGGTGCACCAGGTCGGAGCCGTGCAGGTAGTGGAGGGCCGAGGCGACCTCCACCGCCAACGGGGCGGCCTGCTCGACCTCGAGCGGGCCGAACCGGCGGATCAACGTCGACAGCCGTGGGCCCTCGACGAACTCGAGCTCGATGTACGGGCGCTCGCCCTCGAGGTCCTCCCCGAGGAGGCGCGCGATGGCAGGGTGGCTGACCGACCGCAGGATGTCCGCCTCGGCCCGGAGCCCGCGGAGCGCGCCGCCATCCTCGCGACGGTCGGGGCGGAGCACCTTCACGACCGCGACGTGGTGGAGTCGCGCGTCGAACGCGAGATACGCCTCGTAGCGGGTACCCCCGCCCAGCAGGCGCAGGGCCGTGAGGTCGTCGGCGATCGGGTCGCCCTGGTCGAAGCCCCACGCCTCGCGTGGCCGTTCCGTCTGGATCGCTGCGCTCATCGGGTCCTCCGTCCGCTGACCCGGGGGCGGGGTCCCCCCCGGGTCGTGCGGGTTCCAGGTCATCGGGTGTCGTGCCGCGACCGGTCGTTCGTCTGGTGACGGCTGCGGTCTCGCGTCGGCCCACCGGGGCCGTCCGTCGTGCGATCCCGCGTCAGGTCGCCCCGGCTCCGGTCGTCGCCCCGGGTCACGCTGGTCACGCGGCTGTTGGTGCCGTCGTTGCTCTCGACGCCGCTCGTGAAGCCGCGGCTGCGGCTGTTGTCGTCGTCACCGTCATCGTCCACGTCGGTGACGAGCACGTCGATCGCGTCCTCGTCCTTGGACAGGACGACCTCCCGGCCGTCCCGGGCCTGATCCGCGATCGACGTGCCGGCTACGGTGAAGAGCGCCAGCGCCGCGACGATCGCGAACGTCAGGATCCTGGGTCCCATCGGATACCTCCTTGTCCGGTCGGCGTGTGCCTACGGATCGAAGGTATCCGGGCGTCGTGAGGCATCCGTGAGACGGCCATGAGAGTCCTCTCACGGGACGGCGCCCGTGCGTCTGGTGCCGGCCCCACGGGGCTACTTCGCGTACTCGACCGACCGGGTCTCGCGGACGACCGTGATCTTGATCTGCCCCGGGTACTGGAGCTCCTCTTCCACCTGCTTCGCGATGTCGCGCGCCATCACCTGGGCCTGCAGGTCGTCGATCTCCAGCGGCTTCACCATCACGCGGACCTCGCGGCCGGCCTGCATCGCGTACGTCTTCTCCACGCCGGGGTACGAGGTGCAGATCTCCTCGAGGCGCTCCAGACGCTTCACGTACGTCTCCAGGCTCTCCCGCCGGGCGCCCGGGCGCCCGCCCGAGATCCCGTCGGCGATCTGCGAGAGCACGGCCTCGATCGTCCGCTGCTCGACCTCGCCGTGGTGGGACTCGATGCAGTGGACCACCTCCGGCGCCTCCTTCAACCGGCGGGCGATCTCGGCGCCGATGATCGCGTGGCTGCCCTCGACCTCGTGGGTCACCGCCTTGCCGATGTCGTGCAGGAAGGCTCCGCGCTTCGGCACCGTGGGGTCGATCCCCAGCTCGGCCGAGATCGCCCCGGCGAGGTGCGCCGACTCGACCAGGTGCTTCAGCACGTTCTGCCCGTACGACGTGCGGAACTGGAGCCGGCCGAGGAGCTTGATCATCTCCGGATGGATGTCGGTGATGCCGACCTCCATCGTGGCCTCCTCGCCGGCGCGGCGGATCTGCTCGTCGATCTCGCGCTGCGAGCGCTCGTGCATCTCCTCGATGCGGGCCGGGTGGATCCTTCCGTCCGCGACCAGCTTCTCGAGCGTCATCCGGGCGGTCTCGCGCCGGACCGGGTCGAAGCACGACAGCACCACGGCCTCGGGCGTGTCGTCGATGATGAGGTTCACGCCGGTCGCGGCCTCGAACGCGCGGATGTTCCGGCCCTCGCGACCGATGATCCGGCCCTTCATGTCCTCGCTCGGCAACGAGAACACCGACACGGTCGACTCGCTCGTCTGCTCGGAGGCCACCCGTTGGATCGCGATCGTCACGATCTTGCGGGCGCGCTCCTCGCCGTCCTCGCGGGCGCGCTGCTCGATCTCTCGGACCTGCTGCATCGCCGTGCGCTTGGCCTCGTCGAGCATCTGCGCCATCAGGGCGTCGCGGGCCTCCTGCTGCGTCATGCGTGCGATCGTCTCGAGCTGCGTGCGATGCTGCTCGGCCGCCTGCTCGAGCTGCTGCCGAACCATCTGCAGCGTCTTGTCACGGTCGGTGAGCTCCGAGGCACGTTCCTCGAGCTCCTGCCCCCTGCGCTCGAGCCCCTCCTCCCTGGCCTCGAGGCGCTGCTCCTGCCGCTCGACCTCCTCCCGCCGAGACCGCAGGCTCTCCTCGGCCTCCCGACGAAGGGCGCCGATCTCGTCCTTGGCCTCGACGAGCGCCTCGCGGGTGAGACGCTCGGCCTCGCGCTCGGCCTCGAGAACGGCCTTCTTCGCCCGCGCCTCCGCGCTCTGCGCCTGGGACTGCGCGACGGCCTTGCGGACCAGGAAACCGATCCCCACGCCCGCAGCCAGGGCCACGATCCCCACCACCACCGGTTCCATGAACGTCCTCCGATATGCGAAAGCCGAACGAAGGCCCCGTCGAGGCCCCGTTCGGCCGTGCGGTCGGATGGACGATCAGGGCAGCGCGCCGGTTGGCGGCTCGCGCCCTCCGATCGTGTCGTCGCGTTGCGGTGTCGGGCTCTTCACGGTATCAGGCACAGGCGAACAGTTGCGCTTCGATGAGACCTTGCTTGGACACTCAGCCTACGGCTTCGCTGCAGGTGAGGCAAGGGTTCAGGCCTGGACACCGTCGAGCCCGAGCGCCGACCGCGCGGCTCGGCGGGCGGTCTCCGGGTCGTGGCCCCGGCGGACGAGGAACGACACCAGGCGTCCGAACGCCTTCTCGGGCGCGACGCCCCGCAGGCGCTCGGCGCGCCGCCGCGCGAGGTCGTCGGCGCGCTCGGCGTCGTCCCCCGGGGCCTCGGCGAGCACCCGCTCGACCGTGCGCCGGTCGACACCCTTGGCCGCGAGACCCGAGGCGACCGCCCGCCGCCCAGCGCGTCTCGCGACGAGTTGGTGTTCCGTGAACTCGCGGGCGAAGCGCTCGTCGTCGATCAGCCCGACGGCCTCCAGGCGTTCGAGTTCCCCCGCGACCTCTTCGGGATCGAACCCTGCCCGGAGCAGGCGCAGCTCGAGTTCGCGCCGCGAGCGCGGCCGGACCGAGAGCAACCGGAGGGCGCGCTCGTGACAGTCGAGCGGGTGCTTCGCTCGACGAGGCCGCCGGTCGCCGGCCACGTGGTTCCCCCTCAGCCGGCCGCCGCGCCCGACGTCTCGCGCTCCTTCGACGTCTTCCGGGGGGACGGTTCCTCGTCGGCCACGACGACCTGAGCAGCGACCTCGACCGGCGTTTCGTCGCCCTCGGCCCCGAACGCCGTGAGCCCGACGGCCTCACGCACCTTGCGCTCGATCTCGGCGGCGATGTCCCGGTGCTCCACGAGGAACTGGCGCGCGTTCTCTCGGCCCTGGCCGAGCTGGTCGCCCTCGTAGGTGAACCACGCTCCGCTCTTGCGGACGATCTCCATGTCGACGCCCACGTCGAGGAGGCTGCCCTCCTTGGAGATGCCGAGGCCGTACATGATGTCGAACTCGCACTGACGGAACGGCGGCGCGACCTTGTTCTTGACCACCTTCACACGCGTCCTCGAGCCGACCACGTCGGTGCCGTCCTTCAGGTTCTCGATCTTGCGGACGTCCAACCGCACCGACGAGTAGAACTTCAGGGCCCGGCCGCCCGGCGTGGTCTCGGGATTGCCGAACATCACGCCGATCTTCTCGCGCAGCTGGTTGATGAAGACCGCGGTGGTCTCGAAGCGCGAGAGCGATCCGTTCAGCTTGCGCATGGCCTGGGACATCAGGCGCGCCTGGAGACCCACGTGCGTGTCCCCCATCTCGCCCTCGATCTCGGCCCGCGGCACGAGCGCAGCCACCGAGTCGACGACGACGATGTCGAGCGCGCCCGAGCGCACCAGGAGGTCCGCGATCTCGAGCGCCTGCTCACCGGAGTCGGGCTGCGAGACGAGCAGGTCGTCGATGTTCACGCCGAGCCGCTGGGCGTACGTGGGATCGAGCGCGTGCTCCGCGTCGACGAAGGCCGCGATGCCGCCCACCCGCTGCGCCTCGGCGATCATGTGCAGGCAGACGGTCGTCTTGCCCGAGCCCTCGGGACCGAAGACCTCGACGATCCTTCCGCGAGGGATCCCGCCGACGCCGAGCGCGATGTCGAGCGCGAGCGACCCCGACGGGATCACGGAGATCCCGGCGCCCATCGGGTGCTCCCCGAGCTTCATCACCGCGCCCTTGCCGAACTGCTTCTCGATCTGCGAGAGCGCTACGTCGAGCATCTTGTCTCGGTCCATCCGCGGATCCCCCTTCTGGTCCCTCGCCCACCGAGCGACGGTGCCGGCGAGCCCCTCCCCAACTGCTGGGCGGACGCTACCGTGAGGGTCTGACACGACTCACATCCCTGTTATTACACGCCGTAGATTACATCCCGTGGATCACAACCCTGGAACTCCGACCCGGCAAACGCAGGCTAGTCGAACACGTGTTCGGGGTCAAGCACCGTCGCCGGCGCGGCCGAGCGGGAACGTCGCGAGCGCCTCGTACACGGGCGCAGGCCGCTGCAGGTGGCTCCGGTACACAACGAGCCACTCCACGCCGAAGGGACGGCTCTCCATCCCGACCTGCGTGAGGTCGTCCTCCAGGCGGACCGGCGGATCGAACCGCGCGACCGTGAGGTGTGGGGTGAACGCCCGCTTCTCCGGGCGGAAGTGCTCCGCGAGCGCGTCGTCCAGGCCTGCGGCGATCCGGGCCAACCGCTCCGCCGGGTCCTCGAGCCCCACCCACAGCACCCGGGCGCGCCGGGCCGAGGGGAACGCCCCGAGCTCCGCGACCCGCGTCTCGAATGGCGCGTGCGCCGCCGCGACCTCCCCCACCGTCTGGATCACGACGTCGACGAGCCTCGGCCACGTGGTCCCGAGGAACTTGAGCGTGACGTGCTGGTTGCGCGTCGGCACCCATCGGGCGCGGGGGAACCGCTCGCGGAGCGGGGCGACCCCCTCCTCGACGAGCTCCCGGACGTCCTCGGGCAGGTCGATCGCGACGAACAGACGCAGCGGCCGTGCCTCGGGCCGCGAGGCGCGATCGCGGGCCATCACCCCGGCAGCGGTAGCCCGGTGAGCTGCCGCCGCACCAGGTCGAGGGCGGTCTGCTCCGCCAGCCGGCGGACGAAGGCGCGATCCCCGGGCCACCGCACCATCCGCTGGTGCTGGACGTCCCGCGTCTCGAGGGCGACCCACACCCGCCCCGGCTCCGCCCCCGCGTGCGGCTCGGGGCCGGCCGCGCCCGTCAGACCCACCGCCACGTCGGACCCGAACAGGCGTCGGGCGCCCGCGGCCATCTCGGTGGCGCACTCCCGGCTCACCGGGCCGTGGCGCTCGAGCGTCGATGCCGCCACGCCGAGCACGGCCCGCTTCGCCTCCTCCGTGTACGTGACGGCCGAGCCCAGGAAGTACGCGGACGCGCCCGGCACACTCGAGATCCGCGCCCCGAGCTCCCCGCCCGTGAGCGACTCAGCACACGAGATCGTCCGGCCGGCCCCGAGCAGCAGCCTGCCCACCGCCTGCTCGAGCGATTCGTCCTGCGTCGAGAAGACGACGTCGCCCAGCCGCGTGGCGGCCTCCTGCGCGACGGGCCCGATGAGGGCCTCGGCCTCCTCGCGGCTCGCGGCCTTGGCCGTGAGCCGCACGCGGACCTCGCCCCCGCCGGCGAGGTACGCCACGGTCGGGTTCGTCGAGCCGTGGAACTGGTCGTCGAGGAGCTCCGCGATCCTGGACTCGGGCATCCCCACGCAGCGCAGGATCCGCGAGACGAGCGCCGACGGTCCCGCCAGCGCGGCGAGCTCCGGCAGGACCGTGCCGAGCATCATCTCGCGCATCTCGGCCGGCACGCCCGGCAGCGCGTACACGCGTCGACCGTCCACGTCGACGACGAGCCCAGGCGCCGTACCCCGCACGGGGACGATCTCGCGCCCGCCCTCGGGGACGTCGGCCTGGACGAGGTTGGACGGCGGCATCTGCCGACCGGTCGCCGCCCAGCGGGCGCGCAGGCGCTCTTCGATGCGCGGGTCCCGCCGGAGCGCCACGCCGGCCGCCGCCGCGAGGGCCGATCGCGTGATGTCGTCCTGGGTCGGCCCGAGCCCGCCCGTCGCGATCACGACGTCGGCGCGGGCGACCCCCTGACGGAACGCCTCCACGATGCGGTCGGTGTTGTCCCCCACGACCACGTGGTGCAGGACGTCCACGCCGATCTCGGCGAGCCGCTCGCTGATCCAGGCCGCGTTCGTGTTCGCGATCTGGCCGAGGAGCAGCTCGGTGCCGACGCCGAGGATCTCCGCCCTCACGGCCTCATCCGGCGGGGCTGGGTTCGGCCTCGTACGTGAACGTCTCGTGCCAGGGCTTGCCCTCCTTGCCGGGGAAGCCCAGATCCTTGCCGGCCACCGTCACCTGCGCGGTCGACCCGCTCGACAGGCGCACCTCGAGCGTGGTGTCGGCCTCGAACGAGCGGCCCTCCCCCGGCTCGAGGTCGTAGGGGCGCGGCTCGCCGCGGTCGATCGTGACGGTGACCTCGACCGGCTCTCGGGCGAGCACCGTGAGCGTGATCCCCGGGGGCGGACGCTGCGCGAGCGCGGGCGACGGCGTGGACAGGTCCGCCGGCGGCGGCGCGGGGTCCCGGGCCGACAGGACCCCGAACGCGGCCGCGAGGATCAGGACGCTCGCGGCGATCATCACGACGAGGCGAGCGTTGTCGCGCCGCCGCGGCAGCGTCAGGTCGGGCTCCGCGGGCGGCTTCGGGGGCGGCGGCGCCGCCACGGGCTCGTCCACATCCCCGCCGTACACCTGCAGGACGCGGTCCGCGGGTACGCCCAGGTACGTGGCGTAGGAGCGGAGGCAGCCGCGCACGTGGACGTCGCCGAGGAGCCGGTCGAACTCCTCGGCCTCGATCGCCTCCAGGAACTCGGCGCGGATGCGCGTGTCGCGGGACGCCTCGGCGAGGGAGACGCCCCGTCGCTCTCGCGCCTTCCTCAGCGCCGGACCGAGCCCGATGCTCGATCGTTGCACGCGATCCTCCCGGCCACGGGTCACCCGTATGCTAGCCGAACCCCCTGCTACGCTCCGCCCGTGGAGGCCGAGGTCGTCAGCGTCGTCGTCGAGATCCCGAAGGGCTCGCGGAACAAGTACGAGCTCGACCCGGAGACGGGCGCGATCACGCTCGACCGCATGCTGTTCACCTCGATGCAGTACCCGGCTGACTACGGCTTCATCGAGTCCACGCTCGCGGGCGACGGGGACACGCTCGACGCGCTGGTGTTCGTGGGCGAGCCGACGTTCCCGGGCTGCCGGATCCGCGCCCGGCCGATCGGGCTGTTCCGCATGCGCGACGAGAAGGGGCCGGACGAGAAGATCCTGTGCGTGCCGCTCAAGGACCCGATGTGGTCGCACGTGCGCGAGCTGTCGGATCTGAACCCGAACCTGCTGAACGAGATCGAGCACTTCTTCGCCGTGTACAAGGACCTCGAGGGGCACAAGGTCGCGATCGGCGGATTCGGCGAGCGCGCGGAGGCGCTCCAGGTCATCGCCGAGGCGCGAACCGCCGCGGGGTAGGCACCGCCCACGAGCCAAGGGCCTAGGCCGCACGCCCGATGTGCGTGCGGCGGGCCGGGGATATCGTGGGAGTCGATCGGACCCCACTGACCGGAGCCACGGCGTGACGCAGCAGGTGATGCACCAGCTGGACGGCGGGTCACCCTTCTCGGTGATCCGCGCGCCCGGGACCCGGGAGCTCGATCGCGAGGGACGCGTCAGCTACGTCCTGTTGTCCGGCCGCCAGGACGACGGCCTGTGGGGGCCGGTCGGTGCGGTGTGGCTCTCCGACGACGGCGAGCGGGGCGGCTTCCTCGTCAGCCCCTGGGCCCTGTGGGAGGGGAGCGAGATCGTCCGCGGATACCGGAGCGCACTGCGCCGCGGATGGACGCCCCTGCAGATCTACGCCTACTGGGAGCGCGAGGTCTGGACTCGGGGGTACACGGCGCGCGAGGAACGTTCGGCCGAGTCGCTGTTCCTGTTGAACGAGCTCGTCTCCGCGTTGTAGGCGTGCGGCTCGGCTTGTCCGGCTCAGCCCGCGTGCGCCGAGCGCGACTCCTCCCACTCCTCGGGCGTCACGAGCACGTCCCGCGCCTTCGAGCCGAGCGAGGGCCCGACGATGCCGCGCTCCTCGAGCAGGTCCATGATCCGACCCGCGCGCGCGAACCCGACCTTGAGCTTGCGCTGCAGCATGCTCGTCGAGCCGAGCTGCGAGCGGATCACGAGCTCCGTCGCCTGACGGAGCAGCTCGTCGTCGCCCTCGAGATCCTCGCCGTCGCCCTCCACCGGCGGCCGGCCGAACCCCTCGACGTGGGCCTGGTACTCGGGCTCGCGCTGCGCTCGGATCCAGTCCGAGATCTGCTGGATCTCCTTCTCGGTCACCCACGCTGCCTGCAGGCGCGTCGGCTTCGACGCGCTCGAAGGCGCGAAGAGGAGGTCGCCGTGGCCGACGAGCTTCTCGGCGCCGTTCATGTCCAGGATCACCCGGCTGTCGGCCTGGCTCGACGTCATGAGCGCGATCCGGCTGGGGATGTTCGCCTTGATGAGCCCGGTGACGACGTCCACGCTCGGCCGCTGGGTCGCCACGACCAGGTGGATGCCGACGGCCCGCGCCATCTGCGCGAGGCGAACGATCGAGTCCTCGACGTCCCGGGGCGAGACGATCATGAGGTCCGCGAGCTCGTCGATCACCACGATCAGGTACGGGAAGTCGACGACCCGCGCCTCCTGACCCGGCGGGACGTGCAGCGTGCCGTCGCCGAGCCCCTGCCGGTAGCCGTCGATGTCGCGCACGCCGACCATCGCGAGGAGCTCGTATCGCTGCTCCATCTCGCGCACGACCCACGCGAGCGCCTCCGCCGCGCGCTTCGGATGCACGATCACCGGTACGAGCAGATGTGGCAGATCGGCGAAGTGGGCGAGCTCCACGCGCTTCGGGTCCACGAGCACGAGCTTCACGTCGTCGGGCGTCGTGCGCATCAGGATCGACGTGATGAAGGAGTTGATCAGGCTGGACTTGCCGGCGCCCGTCGCGCCGGCGATCAGCAGGTGCGGCATCCTCGTGAGGTTCACGAGCTGCGCGCGCCCGTGCACGTCCTTGCCGAGGGCGACCGACAGCGGATGCCGGTCGTCCTTCGCCGCGCGCGAGCGCAGGATGTCGCCGAGCATGACGAAGTCGCGGACCCGGTTCGGCACCTCGACGCCGATCGCCGACTTGCCGGGGATCGGCGCGATGATCCGCACGTCGGGCGTGGCGAGCGCGTACGCGATGTCGTCGGCGAGTGAGAGGACCTTGTTCACCTTCGTCCCGGCCTCGACCTCGACCTCGAAGAGCGTGACCGTCGGCCCGCGGTGGGCGGCGCGAACGTGCGCCGGCACGCCGAACGTGTGGAACGTGCGCTCGAGCGCGTCGGTCGTGTGCTCCTCGTCCCGCTCGTTGCCGGCGGACGCCGGCGAGGTCCGTAGCAGCTCGATCGGCGGGAGCTCGTACCGGCCGGTCTCCGGGGTGGGGCGAACGATCTCGGGGACCTCGATCGGCTCGAGCTCGGGCTCCGCCGGCGCCTCCTCGGGCAGGTCGACCACGGGCACGCCGTCGAGGATCTCGTCGCGCTCCTTCCGGCGGGACCGCCGCGCGGGAGCAGGCTCGGGCTCGGCGACCGCGTCCTCGGACCCCTGCTCGGCGCGGCGGAACAGGTCGGCGACGCCCCGGCCGACCGAGGCGAGCGGCGTCCCGGTGAAGATCAGCAGGCCGAGCACGGTCAGGCCCGCGAGCACGATCGCGGCGCCCACCTCGGAGAGGAGTCTGCCGAGGGGCCACGCGGCGACGGCGCCGAGGACCCCGGCCGCGTCCTCCACCGCCGCCCAGCCCGCCACCGGCGAGGGGTCGTCGCGCCACAGCGACAGCAGGCCCAACGCCCCGATCAGGGCCATCGAGAAGCCGATGAACATGCGGGTGCGGTCGTCCTCGACCGTGCCGCGGAGCAGCAGCACGCCCCAGTAGAACGCGAGCACCGGGAACACGGCGGTGGCGGCGCCGATCGCGCCGTGGAGCGCCCAGTCCACGCCGCGGCCGACCACCCCCGCGGCATCGAACCACAGCGCCAGCACCGAGATCAGGGCGAACACCACGAGCCCGATGCCCAGCGCATCGCGGGCCCACGGCGCGAGGTGCTGGCGGACCCGCCCCTTCGACCGGGCGGACCGGCGCGCGCCTCGCCGCTTCGACGTCGCGGCCACCTACACCTCCATGATCACCGGCAGGATGACCGGCTTGCGCTGGGTCACGTCGTAGAAGTACCGGCCCAGCACGCGCCGGATGTTCTGCTCGAGCACGCCGCGGTCGGTCACCTCCGCCTCGGCGCTCTCCTGCAAGGAGAGCATGACGCGTTCCCGGGCCTCTTCAAGGATGTCCGCCGAGGTCTCATCGAATACGAAGCCTCGGTTCACGATGTCCGGACCCGACACGACCTGCCCGTGGTGGGCGTCGATCGCCAGCACGACGACCACGACGCCCTCGCCCGAGAGCTTGCGCCGGTCGCGGAGCACCACCTCGCCCACGTCGCCGATACCGAGGCCGTCGACGAACGTCATCCCGGCCGGGACGCGGTCGGCGATGTGGACCTTCTCCCCCACCTCGAGCGCGTCGCCGTCCTCGCAGATCAGCACGTGGTCCGGCGGGATGCCGACCTCGGTCGCCAGCTTCGCGTGGTGTGCGAGCTGCCGTCGTTCGCCGTGGATCGGCACGAACCACCGCGGCCGGACGAGAGACAGCATCAGCCGGAGCTCCTCGGCGGCGGCGTGCCCGCTGGCGTGGACGGGATAGGCCGGCAGGTGGAACACGTCGGCGCCGGTACGGTACAGGCCGTCGACGACGCGGTGGATCGCGGGCTCGTTCCCGGGGATCAGGCTGCTCGAGAGCACCACGCTATCGCCCTGGCGGAGCTCGACCCACTTGTGCTCGCGGGCGGCCATCAGGGACAGGGCCGACAGCGGCTCCCCCTGGGAGCCGGTGCAGATCACGACCACCCGCGCGGGGTCGAGCGAGTCCACGGTCTCGATCGGCACGACGTCCGCGTCGGGCACGGTCAGCAGGCCGAGACGTCGCGCGGCCTCCACGCTCTGGTGCATCGAGCGGCCGAGGAACGCCACGACGCGCTCATTGGCCCGGGCCGCGTTCACCACCTGCTGGATCCGATGGATGTGGCTGCTGAAGCAGGCGACGACGACCAGCTGCGGCGCCCGGGCGACGATGTCGGTGAGCACCGGGCCGACACTGCGCTCCGAGGACGTGTACCCCGACCCTTCGGCGTTCGTCGAGTCCGAGAGCAGCAGGTGGACCCCGCGGCCGGCCTCCTCGGCGAGCGCGTGCAGGTCCGTCGGACGCCCGTCGAGCGGCGTCTGGTCGACCTTGAAGTCGCCGGTGTGCAGGATCGAACCGAACGGCGTGTCGATCGCGACCGCCATCCCGTCGGGGATCGAGTGCGTCACGCGCATGAACCGCATCGAGAACGGCCCGATCGCGCTCGCCTCGCCGGGCAGAACGGTCCGCAGGTCGGCGCGGTCTGTCACGCCGTGCTCCTCGAGCTTGCCCTCGAGCAGGGCGAGCGTGAAGGCCGTGCCGTACACTGGCACCACCCGGCCCTCGAACTCGCGGAGCAGGTACGCGAGCGCGCCGATGTGGTCCTCGTGGCCGTGGGTCAGCACCACGGCCTCGACGTCCTCGATCCGCTGCCGCACGTACTCGAAGTCCGGCAGCACGAGGTCGACGCCCGGCTGGTCGTTGTTCGGGAACGAGAGGCCCACGTCCACGATCAGGACGCGGCCCTCGAGCTCGACGCAGGCCATGTTCCGGCCGACCTCGCCGACGCCACCGAGGAACACGACGCGCGCGGGCGCGTCGGCCGCCCGGCTAGAGGAGTCCGGCATCGGCCAGGGCCTTCTCGATCCGGGCGCGCTCCTCCGCCGTGGCCGGGACCAGGGGCAGGCGCGGCGGGCCGACGGGGCGCCCGACGAGGTCGAGCGCGGTCTTCACCGGGATCGGGTTGCTCGTGATGAACAGCGCGTTGAACAGTGGCGTGAGCTCCTCGTGGATCGCGCGGGCGCCCGGGACGTCCCCGCCGTCGATCAGCTCGATGATCCGCTTCATCCGCTCCCCCACCAGGTGCCCGGCGACCGAGACCACGCCCACGGCGCCGAGGCACACGTAGCCGAACGTCGCCCAGTCGTCGCCCGAGTAGACCTCGAAGTCGGCGGGCGCCTCGCCGATCAGGCGGCTGATCGCCTGGAAGTCGCCGGTCGAGTCCTTCACGCCGACGATGTTCGAGACCGTGCTCATCGACAGGAGCGTCTCGTGCTCGATCCGGGTGCCGGTCCGACCGGGGATGTTGTACGCGACGATCGGGACGCTCACGGCGCCGGCCACGAGCGTGAAGTGCTCGAGGAGGCCGCGCTGCGGCGGCTTGTTGTAGTACGGCGTGACGAGCAGCAGCCCGTCGGCGCCCGCGTCCTCGGCCTCGCGCGAGAGCTCGACGGTCTCGGCCGTGCTGTACGTGCCCGTGCCGCACAGGACCTTGCCTCGGCCGCGCGCGGCCTCGATCACCGCGCGGAAGAGCTCGACCTTCTCCTTGTGGGTGAGCGTGGGGGCCTCCCCCGTCGACCCCGCCACGACCAGGGCGTCGGAGCCGTGCTCCAAGAGGTGCACGGCCAGCTCCTGCGCCCGATCCAGGTCGAGGGAGTGGTCCTCGCGGAAGGGGGTGACCATCGCGGTGACGACCGCTCCGAACCTACCGGCCATCGCTGCCTCCTTGCTCCGAGCCGGGTGCGGAGGTGGCCGGCGAACAGGCGTCGGGCCGGGCGGTCGGGCCCCGCTCAGGCGCCCTGGCTTGCCACGGCCGCTCGGCCCCACGAGTTCGAACGGATCCTAGCACCGTTCCCCACCCCGCACAAGAGTCACATGCGCCACACGTGCAACACGTCGTGAGCGTGATTCCTTCGCCTCCTGGGCCATCACTGGCTCCTGCGCTGCACGCGGCTCCCTCCGCTCGTTGGGGCCCAGGATGCCCCGCGCCCGTGAGGGTGCCGTGGCTAGGATAGCCGCATGCCCCGCATCTACACCAAGACCGGCGACGACGGGACGACCGGCCGGCTCTTCGGCGGCCGGATCTCGAAGGCCGACCCGGCCGCGGAGGCGCTCGGGAGCGTCGACGAGACCGTCGCCATGCTCGGGCTCGCACGGGCGCTCTCGGGCAAGGACGCCGTTCGCGACGGACTCCTCGGGCTCCAACGAGAGCTGTTCGTCGTCGGAGCCGACCTGGCCGCGAACCCGTCCGAGCGCTCCCGGCTCGAGCCGGAGGTGTCGCTCGTCAGCGAAGGCATGGTCGCCCGCCTGGAGACCTGGATCGACGAGCTGGTCCTGGCCCATCCCCTGCCGAACGCCTTCGTGGTCCCGGGCGCGACCCCGGTCTCGGCGTGCCTGGACGCTGCCCGGAGCGTGACGCGCCGGGCCGAGCGCCGGACGGTCGAGCTTCGCGAGGCCGGGGACGTCGTGAACGACGTCGTCCTTCGCTACCTGAACCGCCTCTCGGATCTGCTGTTCGTCTTGGCCAGGATCGAGGCCGGCGAGGCCGAGCCGGGCACGCGCGCCGACTGACCCCCGACGCCGGGACCACCTACTGCTGCACGAACGCACCCAGGTTGTCCCGCCCGATCAGCAGGACGACGAGCCCGATGTTCCGGATCTCGATGCCGTCGAGCGTCACCTCGAACGTCGCGGTCTCGCCCGATGGGATGCCCGTTGGATCGACGACCCGCCCCTCGACCTGCGTGCCGTCGCGCGCGTCGAGCACGTAGAAGTCCGGCCTCGCCAGGTCCGAGCCGGTCTCGTTCCGTACCTCGAGCGTCGCCGCGTCCAGGTCCAGGATCGCCTCGAGGCCGGCGTTGACGTATCGGTAGACGCTGGAGCCAGGGGGAACGCTGACCGGCGCGGTCGGACCGGTCGGGGCGCTCGGCCCGGTGTCGGCCGTTCCGCCCGACGCCCCGGTCGGCCCGGGCTCCGGATCGTCGTCGCCGCTGCACGCGGTCAGCGCGACGGCGAGGGTGAGGGCGAGCACGACGAGACGGCCGGTAGTCTTCATGGGCGCGCGGCATGCTACACGAAGCCGATGAGGAGGGCCCGGGTGACGTGCATCCTGGAGGTCCGGCGACACGCGGCGCGAGACCCCGACGCCGATCGGCTGTCGGCGCAGGGCCGCGCTCAAGCCGAGGACGTCGGCCGCTCGCTCGCGGGCGGGTACGACGTCGTCTTCGTCTCCCCCGCCCAGCGGGCGGCGGAGACGGTCGCGTGGTTCCTCCGGGGCCTCGGGGCGCAGCTGCCTCAGCACGGCGTGATCCCCGGCCTGGCCGGCGAGGGCACGGACCGCTCGCCGCTCGCGATGGCCGGCGTGCTGGCGGCGCTGCTGGACGCCGTGCCCGAGGGCGGCCGCGGGCTCGCCGTCGGCCACACGCCCCTGATCGAGCGCGCGGTCCTCGGCCTGGTCGCCGAGGAGATCGAGCCGCTCGCCGAGTGCGAGGGCGTGCTGCTGACGAAGGAGGACGACGAGGGCCCGATCCGGGTCGAGCAGCTGCGGATCCGCACGTCCCGGTGATGGATCTCGGTATCCCGATCTCCGCGTTCGGCCTGGGCATCGCGCTCGGCACGTCGCCCGGGCCCGTGCAGCTGCTGTTGTTCTCGGAGGCCTCGCGCGGCGGGATCGGCCGTGGGCTGCGTGCGATGGCCGGGGCGAACTCGACCTTCGGGGCGATGCTGCTGCTGCTCGCCGCCGGGCTCTCGTCGCTCGAGCCGGGTCCGGGGTTCCTGCGGGTCGTCAAGGTGGTGGGCGGGGCGTTCCTGATCTTCCTCGCAGTCGACGCGCTCCGCGAGAACCGCCGCCCCCGGGTCACCGAGGGTCCGAGCCCAGGCCTACACCCCGGGACGCGCGGCGTGGTCGCCGTCCTGCTGAACCCCGGCGTCTACGTGTTCCTCGCGACGACGGGCACGGCGGTCATCGCGAGCGCGGCCGACGAGGGCGGGCGGGCGCTCGCGCTCGCGACGGCGCTCTCGCTCCTCGTGGGGGTCTCGTTGATGGACTCGGGGATGGTGCTGCTCGGGGCTGGCGCGCATCGCGTGAGCGACCGCGTCCTGCAGATCCTCGGCGACGTGCTGGCGATCGCCCTCGGCGCGCTCGGGGTGTGGCTCCTCGTCCAGGGTATCGCCGGCTGACCGTCAGAACACGAACGGGCACCACGGCGCGGGGTCCCAGCCGAACAGCGCGTCGGCGCGCGCGAGCGCCCCGGGTGTGAGCTCGTCCACCCGGCCCGCGCGCGCGAGCTGACGGAAGGTCACGCCGCCGAGGTAGGTCGCGCCGAGCACGTTCACGTCGCACCTCAGGTCCGCTTCCTCGGTCGTCGCCTCGCACGCGACACCGTCCGGTTCGGCCTCGAGCGCGAACCGACCCTCGTTCCAGCCGCAGAAGGGGTCCCGCACGTTCAGGACGATCCTCCCTGTCTGCGCGTACGCCCGGGCCCTCAGCGCCGACCGCACGTCGACGAGCCGGACCCACAGGCCATCCCTCACCGTGAGCCGCGATCGCCGCGGTTCGGCGAGGAGATGGAGGAGCGGCTCGTCGAGGGGGCGAGCCCAGGAGGTGACGCTGCGTACGAGGTCGTGGTCGAAGACGAACCTCCACGTGTCGGCCCACGCGCCCGGCCGGGTCGCCATCAGGTCGGACACGGAGATCTCCAGGCGAGGGATGCCGTCGGGCCACGCGTGCTTCACCGTGTAGATCGCGTACCCGTCGGCGTCGGCGACGCCGTCGGCCTCGTGCACCGCGAAGAACGGTTTCGGCTCGCCCTCGTCGTGATCGTGCTCCAACCGGTACTCCATCCATCGCTCGTCGAGGGCGGGCATCCCGGGTCGCGTTCGGCGCACGACCTCGTGTACGGCCAGGATCGGCGGGATCGCCTCCTCCCTGCCGAGCAGCCGGATCGACCCCGAGGGCTCGTACCCGCGGATGAACCGCGACCGCTCCGTCTCCACGTCGATCGAGCACGAGAACGACCCGAGCCCGAACCCGAACCGCCCGTAGATACCGCCCTCGGACGCGAACAGCGCGGCGAGCGGCTCGTCGCGCTCCCGCGCGTCGTCGAGCAGCCGACGCATCAGCGACGTGTTGATGCCACGCCGCCGGTGCGTGGGGAGCACGCCGACGGACGTCACCCCCGCGGTCGCGACCTCGGAGCCCGGGACGCTCAGCAGGAACGAGTACGCCCCCGCGGTCCCGACGATCCGGCCGTCGTCGAACGCGGAGAGCCAGCGGTCGATCTCCGCAACCCGCCGCTCGTTCCGGATCGACTCGGGTCGAGCGACCTCGCCGAACGCCGCGTAGACGACGCGGGTTGCCTGGTCGAAGTCGTCCTCGCCGATCGATCGGATCTCGATGCTCATCGAGGCCACAGCCTACGGGGCGAGGGCGGTGGCGGACTCGGGAGGTCGCGCGGCTAGGGCAACGCCGGAAGGTCGAGCAGCGGCTCGAGCCCCACGGTGAGTCCCGGCCGCGTCATGACGGCGCGCACGGCCATGAGGACCCCCGGCATGAACGACGAGCGGTCCGTCGAGTCGTGGCGGATCGTCAGCGTCTGGCCCTGGCCGCCGAAGAGGACCTCCTGGTGCGCGAGCAGCCCCGGCAGCCGGACCGAGTGCACCCGGATCCCCTCGACGTCACCGCCGCGGACGCCCCGCACGGTCTCGGCCGACGGGCCGCGGTAGGCCTCACCGCGCTCCTCGAGGATCCGGTCCGCCGTGGCCATCGCGGTCCCCGAGGGCGCGTCTGCCTTCGCGTCGTGATGCAGCTCGACGATCTCGACGGCGGAGAAGTAGCGGGCGGCCTGGGCCGCGAACCGCTGCATCAGCACCGCGCCGAGCGCGAAGTTGGGCGCGACGACGACGTTCGACTCGCCGCCCTCGGCCTCGATCAGATCCTCGATCGCGAGCAGGTCGTCGCGCGACAGGCCCGTGGTCCCGACCACGAGATGGATCGCGTGCGTCACGCACCATCGGACGTTGTCCATCACGACGTCGGGGTGCGTGAAGTCGACGGCCACCTCGGCCTCGGCCTCGAGGAGCCGGTGGAGCTCGTCGGTGACCGTCACGTCGACCTTCGGGTGACCGATCAGCCCGCCGATCGAGGACCCGACACGGGAGCGGTCGATCGCGGCCACGAGCGTCAGGTCGTCGGCCTCGGCGACCGAGCGGCAGACCAACTGGCCGACACGTCCGCACGCCCCGAGAACGCCGACACGGATCACGAGATCTCGCCCTTGCGGAAGGGACCGAGGACCGTCAGCGACATCGGCTGCGAGAGTACGCGCTCGGCGACCCGGTGAGCATCCTGCAGGGACACGGCGTCGAGCCGGCGCAGCATCTGGCTCAGCGTGAGGATCTCGCCGTGCCCGATCTCGGATTTGCCGAGGCGCGACATCCGTCCGCCGGGATCCTCCTGCGAGAGGACGAGCGCGCCCTTCACGTGTCCCTTGGCGCGATCGAGCTCCGCTCGGGTGAGCCCGCCCTGGGCGAGGTCGGAGATCTGGTGGCGGACGAGGTCGACGACCTCCTGCGCCCGAACCGGCGTGGTCCCGGCGTACGCGCAGAACAGCCCCGCGTCCGCGTACATCGAGTGGTAGCTGTAGACCGAGTACGCGAGCCCACGCTGCTCTCGGACCTCCTGGAACAGCCGCGAGGACATCCCGCCGCCGAGCGCGTTGTTCACGATGCCGAACGCGAACCGGTCGGGGTCGTGGCGCGAGATGCCGCTCGTGCCGATGCAGATGTGCGCTTGCTCGGTCTTGCGTCGCTTCACGCGCGTGCGGCCCGAGGGCGGCGGCGGCGTGCCCGCCTCACGGAGGTTCCAGCCGCCCGGACCCTCGGAACGGACCGGCCCGGTATCCATCAGCGCGCCGAGGCGCCCGACCAGGTCGTCGTGATCCACGTTGCCCGCCGCGACCACGACCACGTTGCCCGGCACGTAATGCCGCCCGTAGAAGCGCCGGACCTGGTCGCGCGTGGCCGCCCGGATGCTCTCCGGGGTGCCGAGGATCGGTCGCCCGAGTGGATGGCCCGGCCACAGCGTCTCGGTGAACAGGTCGTGGACCAGATCGTCGGGCGTGTCTTCGTGGACGTTGATCTCCTCGAGGATGACCTGTCGCTCGCCGTCGAAGTCCGCCTGCCGCAGGACCGAGTGCTCCAGCATGTCGGTCAGGTGCTCGAGCGCCATCGGCAGGTCGCGGTCGAGCACCCGCGCGTAGTACGCCGTGTACTCCTTCGCCGTGAACGCGTTCACCTCGCCACCGACGGCGTCGAACGCCTCGGCGATGTCGCGCGCGCTCCGCGCCCTCGTTCCCTTGAACAGCAGATGCTCGAGGAAGTGGCTCGACCCGCTGATCGGCGGTGGCTCGTCGCGCGAGCCGGCCAGGACCCACAGCCCGAGCGCCACCGAGCGGACCGAGGGCATCCGCTCGGTGACGACGCGCAGGCCGGTGACGAACTCCGTTCGACGGATCGCCATGGGGCGCGGTTAGGCGTCCCGGCGCGGCTCACGCTCGCGGTCGCGGCGGGGCCGACGCGGCCGCCGATCGCGGTCGCCGCCCTCGCGGGGACGGCGTTCGCGCGGTGCCTGCTCGACCTCCATCCCCTCGGGGACCGCCCACTCCTCGCCGATCGGCTTCAGGCTGATCTTGCCCATCGCGTCGATGTCCTGGATCTCGACCTCGAGGGTGTCGCCCTCCTTGAGGCCGGACTCCTCGACGCTGGACAGGCGCCTGCCCTTGCCGAGCTTCGAGATGTGCACGAGGCCGTCGCGTCCGGGCACGAGGTTCACGAACGCTCCGAAGGTCGCGATCTTCACCACCTTGCCGGTGAAGGTCTCGCCGACGGAGAGCGGCCGCGGGTTCGCGATCTCGTCGATCATCCTGGCCGCCTCGTCCGCGCCCGCGCCCTCGCGAGAGCCGATGAAGACCGTGCCGTCGTCCTGGATGTCGATGTCGGCGCCGGTGACGGCGATGATCTCGTTGATCCGCTTGCCCTTCGGCCCGATCACCTCGCCGATCTTGTCGACCGGGATCTGGATCGTCAGGATGCGCGGCGCCTTCGGGTTGACCTCGGACCTCGGGGCCGGGATCGCTCCGAGCATCACGTCGAGGATCTTCAGCCGTGCCTCCTTCGCCTGCTGGAGGGCGCCCGCCAGGACGTCGCCGGGTAGGCCGGTGACCTTCATGTCCAGCTGGATGGCCGTGACGAACTCGCGCGTGCCGGCGACCTTGAAGTCCATGTCGCCGAGCGCGTCCTCGGCGCCGAGGATGTCGGTCAGCGTGATGAACGTCCCGTCCTGCGCGATCATGCCCATCGCGATCCCCGCGACCGGCGACTTGATCGGCACGCCGGCGTCCATCAGCGACAGCGTCGAGGCGCACACGCTGGCCATCGACGTCGAGCCGTTGCTGCCGAGCACGTCGGACACGAGCCGCAGCGCGTAGGGGAACTGCTCCTCCGCCGGGACGACGGGGACCAGGGCCCGCTCGGCGAGCGCCCCGTGGCCGATCTCGCGGCGGCGCGGGCTGCCGATGCGACCCGTCTCGCCCGTGGAGAACGGCGGGAAGTTGTAGTGGTGGATGTAGCGCTTCGTGTCCTCGGGATCGAGCGTGTCGATCATCTGCGTCATGCGGAGCATGCCGAGGGTGGTCACGTTCAGGACCTGCGTGTCACCGCGCTGGAACAGGCTGCTGCCGTGGGCACGCGGCACGAGGCCCACCTCGGCCGTGAGCTGCCGGATGTCGCGCGGGCCGCGTCCGTCCAGGCGGACGCCGTCCTCGACGACGCGCGTGCGCATCACCTTCTTCTGCAGGTCCTTCCAGGCTGGCGAGATCTCGGACGCGCGCTCCGCGAACGTCTGCTCGCCCCACGTCTGGAGCAGGTGCGCCTTCAGCTCCTCCTTGATCAGGTCGAGCTTGGCCTCGCGCTCGGTCCTGTCCTGGACGATCGCGCCCTCCAGGCGCGCCTTCGCGAAGGCGGCGACGGCGTCGAACGTCTCGGCCGAGTAGAGCGGCCGCGGCGTCCACTCCTTGTCGGTGACCCCGAGTTGGTCGACGAACTCGCGCTGGAAGTCGATCATCTCGGCGATCGCACGCTTCGCGGCCTCGAGGCCCTCGGAGACGACCTCCTCGGTCGGCGCGGCGGCGCCCTCCGCAGCCTGCAGGAGCTGCCAGGTGTTGTCGGGTGCCTCCCCCTCGATCATGAGGATGTCGATGCCACCCTCGTCGTTGCGACGACCGGCGACGACGATGTCGAACGTCGCATCCTCGACCTCCTGGAACGTCGGGTTGATCACCCACTCGCCGCCGATGAGGCCCATCCGGACGGAGCCGACCGGCCCCTCGAACGGCAGGCCGGCGATGCACGTGGCGAGGCTCGCGGCGTTCATCCCCGGGATGTCGTACGGGTTCGCCATGTCGGCGGATAGGACCGTGAGGACGACCTGCACCTCGTCGCGGTAGCCGTCCCTGAAGCTCGGGCGCATCGGCCGGTCCGTGAGCCGCGCGGTCAGGATCGCCGTCTCGGACGGACGCCCCTCGCGGCGGAAGAAGCCGCCCGGGATCTTCCCGGCCGCGTACATCCGCTCCTCGACGTCGATCGTGAGCGGGAAGAAATCGATGCCCTCGCGGGGCGCGGATGTCGTGCAGGTGCCGAGCACCTGGGTCTCGCCGTAGGTGACGACGACGGATCCCTCCGCCTGCTGGGCGAGCTTGCCGGACTCGAACACCATGGTCTGGTTCCCGATCTTGCGGGAAAGGGTGGTGGCCATCGGCCTGGTTCCTCCTTGCGTGCCGAGCGCGACGCGGGCGCGCCGCGCGGGTGATGGAGGTGGGACCCGGCCGGTTGTCAGTGGTGAACCGCCGATCCATGCTCGGAGGCTCGCGACTGAGAACCGACCGCGGGCTGCCCCACCCCCGGTGCGGTCAGTGGGTCGTTCGCATCCCTCCTACGGGAGTGCGCCCCGCGGGGCGCCTCCGACGGTCGTTATCGCCGCAGGCCGAGGCGTGCGACCAGCTCTCGGTAGCGGTTGATGTCCTCGCGCTTCAGGTACTCGAGCATCCGGCGGCGCCGACCGACGAGCATCAGGAGCCCACGGCGCGACGCGTGGTCCTTCTTGTGGGCCTTCAGATGCTCCGTCAGGTCCGAGATCCGCTTGCTGAGCACGGCGATCTGGACCTCGGCCGAGCCGGTGTCCGCGTCGCTCCGCCGGTGCTCGGCGATGATCGTCGCCTTCTGTTCGGTGGTGAGTGCCATACGCAGTGGGCAAGGCTACCAGCCGGGGTGCCGAGGCGTCCGGGTCACGCCCCCGACGAGCGCAGCACCGGGTGGCCGTCCGACACGATGTGCGCGGGCAGCAGGCGGCCCACGATCCGTCCGTTCGGGCGCACCACGGCACGGGCGACCGCCGTGGTCGAGCCCTCGGCCGAGAGGCTCGGCCAGACGAAGTTGCCCAGGCCGTAGAAGATCGGCTTGCCGCGGTAGACCTCCATGGGCTGGAGCCGGTGGGCGTGGTGGCCGAAGATCACGTCGGCGCCGGCCTCCACCATGCGGTGGGCCTCGAGGATCTGGTACTCGCGGGGCTGCGTGTCGAGCTCGACCCCCCAGTGGATCACGACCACGACGAGGTCGGCGTTCGACGCGGCCTCGCGGATCGCGCGGAGCGCCCGACGGAAGTCGTGGCCGACGGCCGTGCCGACCTCGTCGCCATCGGCGACCTGGTGATCGGGATCGATGACCTCCCCGACGCCGACGAGCCCGATCCGCCACCCCTTCGCCTCCACGTATCTGGGGGCGTCGGCCTCCTCCTCGCTCGCCCCGGCGCCGAGCGGCACGATGCCCGCGCGCTCCAGGTTCCTGATCGAGTCGAGCAGGCCGTCGGGCCCCTGGTCGAACCCGTGGTTGTTCGCCAGGCTCGCGACCTCGACGCCCGCCTTCCGGGCCTCGTCGAGCGCCGCCGGATCGCATCGGAAGCTGTACGTCTTCGGGATCGGGTCGACGATGTCCGTCGAGGGGCACTCGTGGTTGATGACCGTGAGGTCGTCGCCGCGGAACAGGCCGTCGAGCCCGCTCCACGCCCAGCCATAGCCGTTGGAGCGGAACGCGGGGATGTAGGCCGGGTCCAGGCTGACGTCGCCCGTGCCGTGGATCACGATCGTCTCCCTCGGCTCCGGCGAGCGGGTCGGGCTCGGTGACGTGGTGCCGCTCGGGCCGGAGGTCGGCGAGGCGCTCGGCGTGACGTTCCGATGGTCCCCCTCGGCGCGAGCGGACGGCGGCGCCTCGTCCCCCGCGCTCGCGGCGAACGCGACGGCGCCGGCGACGACCGCGGCCAACAGGACGAGGACGGCGCCGAACGGCAGCCTCGAGCGGCGAGCATGGTGAGCGGTCATCGCCCGGAGTGTCTCACGGCGCCGGGACCACCTCGCGGGTCCTCCGCACGTCGTCCTCGATGGCGCGGGAGAGTTCCTCGGCGGTGTCGAACCGCTCCTCGTCGCGCAGCCGCGCCCAGAACTCGACCTCCATCGGCGTTCCGACGAGCTCGCCGTCGAAGTCCAGGAGGTAGGACTCGACGTGCAGCGGCTCCACCCCGAAGGTCGGGTTCGTGCCCACGCTGATCGCCGCGACCCACTCCCCCTGCGGAACCCGGGCCCGCCCGGCGTAGATACCGCTCCCCGGCAGGAGGAGCCGCGGGTGCGTCCGCAGGTTCGCCGTCGGCCACCCGAGCCCCACACCGCGCCCGGCGCCGGGGACGACCGTCCCGTCGAGCGCGAAGCGGCGCCCGAGCGCGCGCTCCGGCCACACGAGGTCGCCCTCGGCGAGAGCGGAGCGGATCGACGAGGACGACACGCGCCGGGTGCCGACGTGCACGAGCTCGACCCGCTCCGCGGTGAAGCCGTACGAGGGCCCGACCTCGATCAGCATCTCCGGCGTGCCGAGCGCCTTGAACCCGAAGGTGAAGTCGGCGCCCACCACCGCGTGGCGCACACGCAGGCCGTCGACCAGCACGCGTGTGACGAAGTCCTCGGCGGGCCAGCGCGAGAAGGCCTGGGTGAACTCGAGCACGACCACCATGTCGATGCCGGTCGCGGCGATCAGGTCCGCCTTGCGCTCGACCGTGGTGAGCAGGCGAGGCTCGCGGCCCGGCGTCAGGATCTCGCGCGGGTGGCGGTCGAACGTCACCGCGACCGAGCGCACGCCGAGCCGCGCTGCTTGCGCGACCGCACGGCGCAGGACGGTCTGGTGTCCGACGTGGACCCCGTCGAAGAAGCCGACCGTGACGACGGTCGGACCGTCGGGCGGCGGCAGCGCTCCGAGACCCCGAACCGGCTCCATGGGCAGGCAGGGTATCGCCGGAGCGGACGCATCGACGGTTGTCGGGCGATGATAGGGGGCATGTCTCGAGCCCGCCGGCCCGTGGTCGCCCTGGCCGCCGTGACGCTCCTCGCGGCCGCGTGCGGCCCCGACGGCGACCCCGTCAGGACGGTCCTCGACGACGACGCGATCACGATCGGGTCGTTCAACTTCCCCGAGAGCGTCCTGCTCGCCGAGCTGTACGGGCTGGCGCTCGAGCGTGCGGGCTACAGCGTGGAGCGCGAGCTGGACCTCGGCCCGCGCGAGTTCGTCGCCCCGGCGGTCCTTCGCGGGCTCGTGGAGCTGGTCCCCGAGTACAGCGGGAGCGCGCTCGAGTTCCTCGAGCTGACGGCCTCGCCGGATCCCGAGCGGACGCACGCGGCCCTCGTCGAGGCGCTCGGCCATCACGGGCTGACCGCGCTCGCCCCGGCGCCGGCCGAGGACCGGAACGCGTTCGTCGTCACGGCGGAGACCTCCGCAGAGCTCGGCGTGCGCACGCTGAGCGAGCTCGTGCCGTTCTCCCCCGACCTCACGTTCGGTGGGCCGCCCGAGTGCCCGAGCCGCCCCCTGTGCCTCCTCGGCCTGGAACGCGCCTACGGGATGCGGATCGGGGAGTTCGTGCCACTCGACGAGGGCGGTCCGCTCACCGTCGCCGCGCTCCGGACGGGCGAGGTGGACGTCGCCCTCCTGTTCTCGAGCGCGGGGGCGATCCAGACGAACGGCTTCGTGGTCCTGGAGGACGACGGCCAGCTCCAGCCCGCCGAGAACGTCACGCCCGTGATCCGCCTGGAGGTGCTCGAGCGCTTCGGCCTCGGCGTCGCCGAGACCCTCGACGGCGTCTCGGCCACGCTCACGACGCTCGACCTGCGGCGGATGAACGCCGCGGTCGCCGGCGGGGCGTCGCCGCGGTCGGTGGCGGCACGATGGCTCCTCGAGCACGCCGCGGCCGGAGCGGGCGGGTAGAGTCGGCCGCACGGGCGAGGAGGAGACGTGGACGCGACGCGAGGTTCGGAGGGCACCACCTGGTCCCTGCCGCCTCCTCCCCGACGCGGCCACCGGCGGCGGCCGTCGGGAGAGGCACCTCCGCTCCCCCACGAGCTCGGCCGCACGGGAAGGATCTGGCTCCTGCTCGCCCTGTACTTCGCGCTCGCGATCGTGATCGCGATGTCGTACGGCCCGCTCCGGCGCGCGGCGGAGGCCTTCGACACGGCGTTGCTGCGCGCCTTCGCGGACCTCAGGACGCCGTGGCTCACGGACGCGGCGCTCGTGGTGAGCGCGCTCACCTCCCGCTGGACGATCCGGATCCTGCGGTGGGCGACGATCGGGACGCTCGTCGTCTTCCGACGGTGGCGGCACCTCGTGGTCTTCCTCGGCACCCTGGTCGCCGTCGAGGTCGTCGCGTACCAGCTCGCGCTCGCGATCGCGCGACCCCGCAGCTTCGACGTCCCGATCCTCACGGACTGGAACGGGTTCGCCATGCCGTCCAGGCCGGTCGTCTCGATCGCGGTCACGATGATCGGCGTCGCGTACGCGCTGATCGTCCCTGGGCGCTCGCGGTACATCGCGAAGTGGGCGATCGCGGCGGTGATCGCGTTGCTGTGGCTCTCGCGGGTCTACCTGGGCGTGGATCAGCCATCGAGCGCGCTGTTCGGCGCGGTGCTCGGCGTTGCCCTCGGTGTCACCGCGTTCCGCTGGTTCGCGCCGAACGACGCGTTCCCGGTCTCCTACCGACGCGGGAAGACCGCGCATCTGGACGTGGGCGGTCGCCGAGGCGAGGCGATCGTCCGTGCCATCCGCGACCAGCTCGGCCTCGAGGTGGTCGAGAGCAAGCCGGTCGGGCTCGAGGGCTCGGGGGGCTCGACCCCCCTGCGTCTGACGGTTCGCGAGCCGGACGGCCGGGAGCGCTACGTGTTCGCGAAGCTGTACGCGAGGAACCACGTCCGTGCCGATCGCTGGTACAAGGCGGGCCGCACCATCCTGTACGGCGCCCTCGAGGACGAGGCGCCGTTCCACGGCGTCCGTCGGTTCGTCGAGTACGAGGACTACACGCTGCGGCTTCTCGAGGACTACGGCCTGCCGACCCCGAAGCCCTACGGCGTCGTCGAGATCACGCCCGAGCGCGAGTACATGATCGTGATGGAGTTCTTCGACGGCGCGGTCGAGCTCGGCGACGCCGATGTGGACGAGCAGGTGATCGACGAGGGGCTCCGGCTCGTCCGCGACCTGTGGGAGGCGGGCCTGGCCCACCGCGACGTGAAGCCGGCGAACCTCATGGTCCAGGACGGCCACCTGCGGTTGATCGACGTGTTCTTCGTCCAGGTCCGACCGTCGCCGTGGCGCCAGGCCGTGGACCTCGCGAACATGATGCTCGTCCTCGCGCTCCGCTCGGACGCGCCGACGGTCTACCGGCGTGCACTGGCCTACTTCAGCGAGGACGACATCGCGGAGGCGTTCGCGGCTACTCGCGGGGTCGCGAGCCCCACGCAGCTCCGTGCCAGCCTGAAACGCGACGGCCGCGACCTGCTCGGCGAGTTCCGAGCGCTCGCACCGGCGCGACCGCCCGTCCGGATCCAGCGGTGGAGCCTGCGGCGGATCGTGCTCACGATCGGCGTCGCGATCGCCGCCTTCGTGGCGCTCGGGATGGTCCTCAGCAACTGGGCGGTGTTCGCGTGAGGCTCCGTGGCGCGTGCCTCGGTCTGATCGTGTTGACGGCGCTCCTGCCGGCCTGCGCGAACAGCCGGAACGCGGTCGTCTCGTGCCGCCTGGACGAGCCCAGCCTGGTCCTCACGGCCCAGGCGGTGCCCTCGGCCACGCAGCTCCCCTGCTTGGCCGAGCTCCCGGCGGGCTGGTCCTACGCCGGCGCCGACATCCGGAGCGATCGGGCGCGCTTCTGGCTCGACTCCGACCGTGGCGGGATCCGTGCCGTCGAGGTCGAGCTCACGAGGACGTGCGACACATCCGACGCGGTGGAGGTTCGGCCGGCGCCGGACGAGGCGGGCGCCCGCGTCTACGCCGAGCCGATCGCGCTCGAGCCGGCGCTGTGGGCGAACCGGTACGTGGTGTTCGCCGGCGGGTGCGTGACCTACCGCTACCGCTTCGTGCCGGACGCACCCTCGACGCTCTCGCTCGAGGCCGAGGAGGCCCTCGGCCTGTTCCCGCGCTCGGCCCTGGTGCGCGACGTGAAGGAGCGGTACGGCGTCACCCTGTGCGGGGCCGGGGCGCCCCCCTGCGATGGATAGGGTCGGCCGGCCGTGCTGAGGAATCACCGCCGCACGTTCCTGCACGCCCTGGCGCTCCTCGCAGCCATGGGGCTGGTGTTCTTCGCCGTCGGCCGGCAGCCACCCACCGCCGCTCCGGACACCACCGTGCCGTTCGTCGGCGAGCTCGACCTCGCCGTGTACCACGCGATGGACGACATCCGGAACCTGCTGCTGACGGGAATGGCGCGGGCCCTCAACTTCCTGGGCGCCGGCATCGTGACGATCCCGCTCCGGATCCTCGTCGCCGCGTACCTCGCCTGGCGCCGCCGGTGGCGCGCGTTCGCCGTCTGGGTGCTGACGTGGGCGGTCGCCGAGGTCGTGGTCGAGGTCGCGAAGGACTTCTTCCATCGGGGCCGTCCGCCGGATCCGCTCGTCCAGACGGTGGGTTTCTCGTTCCCGTCCGGCCACGCCGTCGCCGGCGCCTCCATCGCGGTGGCGCTCGTGCTCGTGGCCCTCCCGGCCGGACCCGAGCGCCGTCGCTGGGAGTGGCTCGCGGTCGGGTTCGCGTTCGTGATGGCGTTCTCGCGCGTCTACCTCCGGGCGCACTGGCTCTCGGACGTCGTGGCCGGGGTGCTCCTCGGGACGGGCGTCGCGCTCGGCGTCGCCGCGACCGTGACCGAGATCCGTCATCACGTCCTCGGGCGCTGGTGGCCGAAGCCGGAGCCGCTCGTGGACGAGGTCAGTCGGTGAGGGCCGGCACACCCTCGGCGTCCCGCGACGGCACGGGTCGGCGCCAGCTCCGCTTCCGCCGCCAGACGACGTACGTGAACGCCCCGATGGGGATCTGGACGCCGTACGTGAGGACCCGGAACAGCAGCACGGCGGCGACCACCTGCGCCTCGTTCCCCCCCGCGGCGACCAACCCGCCGATGTAGCCGAGCTCGATCACGCCCAGCCCTCCCGGGGTGATCGGCAGCGCGCCGATCAGCCGCCCGAACGCGAACACCGCCAGGACCTGCGCCCAGCTCACCTCCTGCTCCGAGACGCCGACGTGCCGGAGCGACAGCAGGAGGACGAAGTACAGGGCGAGGTGACTGAGGACCGTGGTGAACGTCAGCCATGGCCACCGGTGCGCGACGAGCTGGATCGTCTGCTTGCGGAACCGGACCGCCGCCTCCCCCCACCCGGAGACCGGCGGTCGCCGCACGATCCGAAAGAGCCAGGACACGGCGGCGGCCAGTCCGTCCCCGATCCGCCGGGCGAACGCCTTCTTCCACAGGACCAGCCCGAACAGCGCGACCGCGAGGAGGAGGACCAGCACGCCGACGATCGCGGCGACGACCAACACGCTCGTGAGCTCGCCGGTGAGCGCGAGGAGCCCGAGCGAGACGATCGGGAGGCCGAGCTTCAGGAACACGTTCCAGATGCCGGTCACCAGGACGTAGAGCGAGATCCGCGAGGCGGAGAAGCCCCACGAGCCCAGGATCTGGTACGTGAGCCCCACGGCGATCGCGCCGCCGGCCGGGATCGTGTTCGCCACCGACGTCGTCGTCTGCGTGACGACCGCCGCCTGCCCCAGCCGGAGCCCGGGGAGCGCGGCCATGTTCGCGAGCCAGTACGTGAACAGGTTGAAGGCCGTCGCGGCGACGAGCGACCACAGCTCCATCGGGGTGAGGCTCTGGATCGTGGCCCAGACGTCGTGGTAGTCGGCGATCCGTGGGATCGCGAACACGAAGATGCCGACCACCAGGGCGAGCGACACGACACCCTGGATGACGCGCTTCGGCGTGGAGCTGCGCGCCCGCGGGGTGGCGTCCTCGCTCACGCGATCAGCGTGGCCGCGTGGTCCGGCACGTAGGTGAACGCCTCGCGCGGCGGCCGCACGTAGCCCTCGTCGCTCTGGCGCGGCGGGATCTCGACGTCGGCCTCCGGACGGGTCTCGTAGGGGATCAGGGACAGGAGGTGCGCGATGCAGTTCAGCCGCGCGCTCGGCTTGTCGTCGGCCTCGACCGTGTACCAGGGCGCCTCGGGGATGTCCGTGTAGACGAACATCTCGTCCTTCGCGCGCGAGTAGTCCACCCAGCGGCTGCGCGAGTGCAGGTCGGTCGGCGACAGCTTCCAGCGGCGCATCGGGTCCTTGATCCGCGACTGGAAACGCCGCTCCTGCTCGTCGTCCGAGACCGAGAACCAGTACTTGATGAGGATGATCCCGTCCTCGACGAGCAGCCGCTCGAAGATCGGGCACTGACGCAGGAACCGCCGGTGCTCCTCGGGCGTGCAGAAGCCGAGGACCTTCTCGACGCCGGCGCGGTTGTACCAGGAGCGGTCGAACAGGGCGATCTCGCCGGCCGCCGGCAGGTGCTGGATGTAGCGCTGGAAATACCACTGCGAGCGCTCGCGCTCGGTCGGGACGGGCAGGGCGACGATCCGCGTGATCCTCGGGTTCATGTACTGCGTGATCCGCTTGATCGTCCCGCCCTTGCCCGCGGCGTCACGCCCCTCGAAGATCACGACGACGCGGGCGCCGACGTCGGCGACCCACTGCTCCATCTTCGCGAGCTCCTCCTGCAGCCGGCGGAGCTCCTTCTCGTACACCTTCTTCGGGAGTCGGGTCCGGTGGTCCTCGATGTCCGAGTGCTTCGAGTGCTTCTTCGCGTCGCGTCCGTGCTCGGTCTTCACGGCGGACCTCCCGTCACATCTTTCCGGGCATCTTCGCACGCGGCCGCGAACCGCTCATCCGGGGGCGAGCACCATCTCCGGGGTGGCCTTCGCGCCCGCGTCCCGCCAGACACCGATCAGACGGCCGTCGGGCCCGTGCACCGCGTAGGGCCCCTCGACCCCCGCGGGCGCCAGGATGCTGCCGTTCGACGCGGCGCGCGCCTCCTCCGGCTCCTCGAGGTCCACCCGCGGCAGGTGCGCCACGGCGCGCTCCAGCGGGAGCGGGGGCCCCGGGTCGTCCGGCGGCGTAGCGTCCTCCACGTCGAACGCCCCGATCGCCGTCCGCCGCAGGCGCGTCAGGTGAGCGCCGCAGCCGAGCGCCGTCCCGACGTCGGCCACGAGGACACGGACGTACGTCCCACCCGAGCACGTGACGACGAACCTGAACGACGGCCCATCCCGGTCCACGATCCGGAACTCGTCGACGCGGATCGCGCGGGGCTCGGCCTCGAGCCGCTCGCCCCGGCGTGCCGCCTCGTAGAGCCTGCGACCCCCGACCTTCACCGCCGAGAACGCGGGCGGCCGTTGCATCGTCTCGCCGAGGAGCGCCTCCGCCGCCCGCTCGAGCTCCTCACGGGTGACGGTGACCGGCGAGATCCGCGTGACGTCGCCGACTTCGTCGAGGGTCGTCGTCTCGACCCCGAGCATGCCGGTTCCCTCGTAGGTCTTCGGAAGGTCGCCGAGGAACCGCAGCAGACGGGTCGCCCGCCCGACGCCCACGAGCAACAGGCCGGTGGCCGTCGGGTCGAGCGTCCCCGCGTGCCCCACCTTCCGCGTGCCCAACGCGCGACGGACGGCGTCGACGACGTCGTGGGAGGTCATCCCGCGCGGCTTGTCCACCAACAGGAGCCCGTCCGGGGCCATGGGCCGAGGCTACCCGACGCGACGGCCGCTAGGCTCTCGCGCGATGCCGCTCACCGGGACCCTGATCAACGTCGGGGCCGTGATCGCCGGGACGCTCGTGGGCACGCTCCTCGGCGACCGTCTCCCCGACCGGCTGCGCGAGACGCTGATGCACGCGCTCGGGCTGGTCACGCTCGCGGTGGGCGTGGACGGGGCCCTCGCGGCCTTCCGGCCGCCGCTGTCCGAGCTCACGCGCGCGAGCGTGCTGATCGTGCTCGGCAGCGTGCTCGTCGGGGGCGTCGTCGGCGAGCTCCTGCGGATCGAGGACGGGCTGAGCGCGCTCGGCGACAGGCTCCGACGGCGGTTCGCGGGGGAGCACGAACACCACGCCCGGTTCACCGAGGGCTTCGTCGTGGCCTCGCTGGTGTTCTGCGTCGGGCCGATGGCGATCCTCGGCTCGATCCAGGACGGGCTCTCGGGCGACGTGCAGCTGCTGGGCATCAAGTCGCTGCTCGACGGGTTCGCGGCGCTCGCGTTCGCGTCCGCGCTCGGCTGGGGGGTGGCGTTCTCCGTCCTGCCCCTCCTGGTCTACCAGGGGACGATCACGCTCGCCGCCTCGGTCGTGTCGGACGCCTTCACGCCAGAGGTCGTCGCCGGGCTCACCGCGGCGGGCGGCATCCTGATCCTGGGGATCTCGCTGCGACTGCTGGAGCTCAAACGTGTGCGCGTCGGCAACCTGCTGCCGGCTCTGCTGTTCGCCCCCCTTGCCGTGGCCGTCGTCCAGGCCGTCGTGGAGCACGGCTAGGACTCGACCCGCTCCCCCCGGAGCGCCGCGGTCAGCCGCTCGACGGTGCCGGCCAGCCCGTGCTTGGAGGTGTAGCCGGCCGCGAGCCGATGGCCGCCGCCGCCGAAGCCCGCGGCCACCTTCGAGACGTCGTGCGCGCCGCGCGACCGCATGCTCACCTTGAAGCGGCCGTCGCGTTGCTGCTTGATCACCGCCGCGACGTCGGCGTCGCGGGCGGTGCGAACGACGTCGATCAGGTCGTCGGCCTCGCTCGGCTGCACCTCTGTGTGGGCGAGGTCGCTCTGCATCAGGTACGTCCAGACGAGGTCGGCCTGCGGATCGAGCTCCACGCGCGCGAGCGCCGCGCCGAGCGCGCGCAGGTACGCGGCGCGATTGTCCTCGTACAGGACCCGCGCCAGGTGGGCGTGGTCGAAGGGGTGCTCGCGGAGCTCGGCCGCCACGCGCAGGGTCTCGGGGCGGACGGCCTGGTACTGGAAGCGGCCCGTATCGGTGATCAGCCCCGCGTACAGGCACTCCGCGGCCCCGTCCGGCAGGTCTCCGCCGATCGCACTCGCCAGACGGAACACGATCTCGCAGGTGGAGGAGGCCTCGGGGTCCACGAGCGGCACGGTGCCCAGGCCGTCGTTGCTGCGGTGGTGGTCGATCCAGATCACCTCGCCGGCGCGGTCGGCGGTGCGCGCCAGCGACGCGAGCCGGTCCATCGAGGCGACGTCGCACGTCACCATGACCGCGGGCGCCTCGGGGAACGCCTTCGGCTCGACGAGTGCCTCGCGACCCGGCAGCTCCTCGGCCCATCGCGGCACCTCGAACGGATCGTTGGGGAACGAGCACACGGTCCGGACACCGCGCGACCGCAGGAACACCGAGAGCCCGAGCGTGGCCCCCAGGGCGTCGGCGTCGGGGTTCACGTGACACGCGATCGCGACCTCGTCGGCCGACCCGAGCACCTCGGCCGCGCGCTCGAGCCGGTACGTCACCGCTCCTCCTCGTGGAGCCGCCGGATCAGGCGGTCGATCCGCTCGGCGGTCTCCGGTGTCTGGTCCTCCTCGAACGCCAGGTCCGGCAGGGTCTTCATCCGCACCTGGTGGCCGATGACCTGCCGCAGGTGCGCCGTCGCCGAGCGCAGCCCGGCGGCCGTGGCGCGGCGATCGCGGTCGTCGCCCATCGCCGTGTAGAAGACCGTCGCGCGGCGCAGGTCGGGCGTCACCTTGACGCCCGTCACCGTCACGAACCCGACGCGCGGATCCTTCAGCTTCGGGATCTCCTCGGCCAGGATCTCCCGGAACTCCTCCTGGACGCGGCTCGGGCGTGTTCCCTCGGTCATGTCACTCGTCGTCCGGGTAGTGGAGCGAGACATCGGCGTCGATCACGTCGACCTCACCCCAGCGATCGACCAGCTTCTCCACCTCGTGCAGCACCCGCTTCGCGTGATACCCGTCGGTGGCGACCACGGACACGCCGAGGGCGGTCCGCTGCCACAGGTCGTGGTGATCCACCTCGGCGACCGAGACGTTGAACTTCTGTCGGATCGCCGCGGTCAGCGTCTTCACGACGTGGCGCTTCTGCTTCAGCGAGCCACACGCCGGGATGCGGAGATCGAACCGTTCGAACGCGACGAGCATCGGTACCCCCGTCAGCCGGGCTACAACTCGCGGGCGACCTCACGGACCTCGTAGGCCTCGATGATGTCGCCTTCCTTGACGTCGTTGAAGTTCTCGATGCCGATGCCGCACTCGAAGCCCTCGGCCACCTCACGCGTGTCGTCCTTGAAGCGGCGGAGCGACCCGACCCTGCCGTCGTACACGACGACCCCGTCGCGGACGACCCGCGCACGGGCGTTCCGGACGATCGTGCCCTGCAGGACCATGCAGCCGGCGACGACGCCGACCTTCGGCACGCGGAAGAGCGCACGCACCTCGGCTCGGCCGAGCTCCGTCTCGCGCTCCTCGGGCTTCAGCATGCCCGAGAGCGCCCCGCGGATGTCGTCGATCGCGTCGTAGATCACGCGGTAGAGGCGGACGTCCACGCCCTCGCGCTCGGCGAGCTCGCGCGCGGTTGCATCGGGACGGACGTTGAAGCCCACGACGATCGCGCGCGAGGCCATCGCGAGCTTGATGTCGCTCTCCGTGATGGCGCCGGCCGCGCTGCGGATGATGTTCACCCGCACCTCGTCCTGTGGGAGCTTCATGAACGCGTCGAGGAGCGCTCCGATGGAGCCCTGCACGTCGGCCTTCACGACGAGGTTGAGCTCGGGGATCTCCGCGGCGCTCGCCTGCGCCATCAGCTCGGCCAGGGTGGGCGGGCGCGTGGCCACCAGCTCGGCGGCGCGGACCTTGGCCTCCCGCTCCTGCGCGACGTGCCGTGCCTCGCGCTCGTCCTCGACCTCGCGGATCTCGTCGCCGGCGTTCGGGACGTGCGCCCAGCCGAGGATCTGGACCGGCTTGCTGGGCCCGGCCTGCTTCACGGGCCGACCCCGCTCGTCCTGCATCGCGCGGATCTTCGCCCACGTGGTGCCGGAGACGAGCGTGTCGCCGACGTCGAGCGTGCCCTTCTGCACCAGGACGGTCGCCACGGGTCCGCGGCCCTTGTCGAGGTTCGCCTCGAGCACGGCGCCGCGCGCCCGGCCCTCGGGGTCGCCCTTCAGCTCCTCGATATCGGCGACGAGCAGGATCGTCTCGAGCAGCGTGTCGAGGTTCGTGCGGGCCTTGGCCGACACGTCGACGAACTCGTGGCTCCCGCCCCACTCCGAGGGCACGACCCCGAGCTCCACCATCTGCTGGCGGACCCGCGTCGGGTCGGACTCGGGCTTGTCGATCTTGTTCACGGCCACGACGATCGGCACGCCCGCCGCCCTCGCGTGGTCGAGCGCCTCCACGGTCTGCGGCTTCACGCCGTCGTCGGCGGCCACCACCAGGACCGCGATGTCGGTGACCTCGGCGCCGCGCGCGCGCATGGCGGTGAACGCCTCGTGGCCGGGGGTGTCGATGAACGTGATCTCGCGATCGTTCACGTGCGTCTGATAGGCGCCGATGTGCTGCGTGATCCCGCCGAACTCGCCCGACACCACGTCCGTCTGACGGATCGCGTCCAGGAGCTTGGTCTTGCCGTGGTCGACGTGGCCCATGATCGTGACCACGGGGGCGCGCGGGACCAGCCGCGCTTGATCGACCGGCTCCTCCTCCGGCTCCTCCTCCTCGATCCCGACCAGCTCGGCCTCGTAGCCGAGCTCGGTCGCGACGAGCGAGAGCGCCTCGTCGGACAGCGACTGCGTCGCGGTCGCCATCTCGCCCATCGTGAACAGGACCTTCACGACGTCGGCGGCGGTCCGGTTGGTCTTGTCGGCCACGTCCTGGGCCGTCGAGCCGCGGATCAACTTGAGCACCGGTAGCTCGGGCTTTCGGCGGTCCGGCTGGGGCGCCGGCGTGGGGCCGGGGGAGGGCGCCGTGGGGGCGGCGACGGCGACCTGCGCGGGAAGCTCCTCCGCTGGAGCCGTTGGAGTCCCGGGGGCGGGCGCCGGAGGGGCCTCGGCCGCCGCGGGCGGCACCGCCGACACCGCGGCCTCGGCGGGGACGGCCGCCTCCTCCGACTTCTTCCGCGGACGGCGCTTCGGCAGCGGCTCCTCGGTGACCTCCCGGATCTTCGCCTCGGGCACGGCCCTCCCGCCCGAGGCCCGGAGCCGGGGCACGGCCTGATCGGGCACCGAGGACGAGGCCGTCAAGCCATCGATGCCCATCTCCTTCAGGACCGCGAGCAGCTCCTTGCTCGCGACCCCAAGCTCCTTGGCCAGCTCGTGAACCCTCAACCCAGCTCCCCCTCGATGTCTCGTCCTAGCCTAGCGGCTTCCTCCGGCCGCAAACCCGTGCGCAGCGCCCTGCCGAGCGCCCCGCGCGCGAGCGCAGCGCGCGCGCAGTCCCGGCTGCGGTGCACGTACGCCCCGCGGCCGGGCGCCGTCCCGGTCGGGTCGACGAGCGGGATCGCGCCCGGGCCGCGCACGATCCGAAGCAGCTCGGCCTTGCGGGCCTTGGTCCTGCACCCCACGCAGGTCCGCTCGGGACCCCCGCGCGCGGGCACGGCCTCAGGCCTCCGCCGGCTCCTCCGCGTCCGCCGGCTTCACAGGCTCCACAGGCTCCTCCGCGTCCGCCGACGCCTCCGGCCCGGCCTCGGACGCGACCTCGGGCTCGGCCGACTCGGCCCCCGCGGTCTCGGGGGTCGGCGCGGACACGTCGGCCGGCTGAGCGGCCCGCTCCGGGGCGGCGGCCGGGCGCGGCGCGCGACCCTCGTCCGCCTGCTGCGTCTCGCTTTTGATGTCGATCCGGAACCCCGTGAGCCGCGCGGCGAGCCGCGCGTTCTGCCCCTCCTTGCCGATCGCGAGCGACAGCTGGTAGTCGGGGACGATCACGGTGGCGGTCTGTGTCTCGGGGTCGACGCGCGCCTCCTTGACCTTCGCCGGCTGCAACGCGTTCGCGACGAACGGAGCGGCGTCGGCGCTCCAGGGGACCACGTCGATCTTCTCGCCGCGCAGCTCCGTCACCACGTTGCGGACACGCGAGCCCTTCGGTCCCACGCACGCGCCCACCGGGTCGACCGCGGGCTCGCGCGAGGCCACCGCGATCTTCGAGCGGTGGCCGGGCTCGCGCGCGACGGCCTTGATCTCGACGATGCCCTCCTCGATCTCGGGCACCTCCATCGCGAACAACGCCTTCAGCAGACCGGGGTGCGTGCGCGAGACCACGATCTGCGGGCCCTTCGTGCCGCGGCGGACCTCCGTGATGTACGCCTTCACGCGTTCGCCGTGCCGGTAGGACTCGGCCGGGACCTGCTCCGAGGCGGGCATGAGCGCCTCGACCTTGCCCAGGTCGAGCAGGATGTACCGGCGATCCTGCTGCTGGACGATCCCGGTCACGACGTCGCCCTCGCGCCCGGCGAACTCCTCGTAGGTCATCTCGCGCTCGGCGTCGCGCAGCTTCTGGAAGATCACCTGCTTCGCCGTCTGCGCGCCGATCCGCCCCTTGAACTCGTCGGTCACCGGGACCTCGTCCTCGGACAGGACCTTGTGCTCGACCGTCGTCTCGCCCGTCTCGGGGTCCTCGCGCTCGATCTCCTCGAGCTGCTGCAGCCACACGCGCAGGTCGCCCGACTCCGGGTCGATCGTCGCGCGTACGCCGATCGTCTCTTCGTCGGCCTCGGCGTGCTGCTGCTTCCACCACGACTTGTACGCGGAGGCCATGGCCTCCTCGAGCCCCGAGAGGATCGTCTCGAAGGCGATGCCCTTCTCGCGCTCCAGCTCTCGGAGCGCCGCGATCATCTCCTGGTTCATCTCCTGCTCCTCGCCGTTCCCCACTCCGCGACGGTGCGCGCCGACGCGATGTCGGCGTAGGGGACGCGTCGCTCTCCGCCCTCGGAGGCGATCCGGATCGCCTCCGCGTCGGCCGAGACCAACGCGCCCTCGTGCGCCTTGGCGCCGTCGATCGGCACCATCGTCTTCACCTTCACCCGTTGCCCGACGCTGCGCTCGAAGTGGCGCGGCGTCCGGAGTGGCCGTTCGATCCCGGGCGAGCTGACCTCGAGGGTGTAGCCGCGAGGACCGAAGTCCTCCAGGTCCAGGCGCCGCGACAGGCGCTCGGAGACCTCGGCGATCGCGTCGAGGTCGATCCCGCCCTCGCGGTCGACCGAGACCCGCAGGACGCTCCGCCCCCCCTCCCCGCGGAAGGCCACGTCCCACAACTCGAGGCCGGACGACTCGACCACCGGCCGGACCAGCGCCTCGACGTCCATCCCCGCCCCTCGAAAAAGAAAGTGGGCGCGAGCCCACTTCCGGGTGAAACCGCTCCGTTGGCGAGATCGAGTATAGCGGAGCCACACGCGATCGGTACCGGAACCGCTGGTCAGAGGGCTCGCCGCTGGCCCTCGGGCGTGTTCCAGTGGTCCCGGGCGTTCATCCGGCGGGCGATCCTGGGCTCGTCCCATCCGCGGTGCAGCCGCACGCCGAGCAGCCGGCCCGCCGCCTCGGCGGCCTCCGCGCTCGGGTACTCCTCGCGGGTCCACGTGCCGTCGACCGAGATCAGCACCAGGTCCCACGTCTCCCGCCCGACGTGCTGCACGACGGCCTCCACCTCGGGTCGGAGCTTCACGAAGTCGACGAGCCGCCCGGCGGGACGCACGGTCACGGGCCGGAGCCTACGGCGCCGACGCCAGCAGGTCCAGCGCGGCGTCGACCGCCTCGGCGAGCGACGCCTGCGAGCGCTCGCCCGTTGCGCGGAGCTTCAGGTCGACGGAACCCGCCTCGACGCCGCGCTTGCCCACGACGACCTGCACCGGGCACCCGATCAGATCGGCGTCGGCGAACTTCACGCCGGCGGCGTCCTCGCGATCGTCGATCAGCCCGTCGACGCCGCGCTCGGTGAGGTCTCGGTAGATCCGCTCGGCCTCCGTCACGGACGGCTCGTGGTCGCGCGTGGCGAGCACCACCTCGACATCGAAGGGCGCGATCGCCTTCGGCCACCTGATGCCCTCGTCGTCGTGGCACTGTTCGACCGCCGCCGCCATGATCCGCCCGATGCCGATGCCGTAGCAGCCCATCTGGAACGGCTTCGCGATGCCATCCTCGTCGATGAACGTCGCCTTCAGCGGCTCCGAGTACTTCGTGTGGAGCTGGAAGATGTGTCCGACGACCATCGAGCGCCCGACGCGGAGCTCCCCGCCGTCGATCGGGCAACGATCGCCGTCGCGGATCTGCACGAGGTCCTCCCATCGGTCCACCCGGAAGTCCCGGGGGGTGTTCGCACCGCGGACGTGGCGGTCCGGTTCGTTCGCGCCCGTGATCCAGTCCCGTCCGCCCCGAACGGTGTGGTCGGCGAGCACGACGGCGTCCTCGGGGACCTCCTGAGGGCCAACGTACCCCTTCGCGAACCCCCGCTCGGCGAAGTCGGCGTCCTCGAACGGCCGCACGGGGGTCGGGAAGAACAGACGCTCGAGCTTGGGCTCGGCGACCTCTCGGTCGCCGGGGACCAGCACCGCCACGGTCTGCCCGCCGGCGTCGAACAGGATGCACTTCAGCGTCTGGCGCGCCTCCACGCCCAGGAGGGCTGCGAGCGCGTCGATCGTCGGCGTCTCCGGCGTGTCGAGCACCTCGAGCGGCAGCAGGTCGGTCTGGTCCGTCGCCTCGGTCGCCATCGGCCTGGCCGCCTCGACGTCAGCGAGGTAGTCGCCGTTCGCGCACTCCACGAACAGGTCCTCGCCGACCTGAGTGCGGGCCATGAACTCGTGGTTGACACCGCCGCCGATCTGGCCGGGGTCGGCCTCGACCGTGACGTAGTCCAGTCCGCACCGGTCGAAGATCCGCCCGTACGCGTCGTACATCGCCTGGTACGACGTCCGCATCCCCTCCTCGTCCCGGTCGAAGGAGTACGCGTCCTTCATGAGGAACTCGCGCACGCGGAGCAGGCCGAAGCGGGGTCGGAACTCGTCCCGGTACTTCCACTCGACCTGGTACAGGTTCACCGGCAGGTCGCGGTACGAGGGCAGGTTCGCGGCGACGAGCGGCGCGACCACCTCCTCCTCCGTGGGACCGAGCAGCATCTGACGCCCGTGCCGATCGGTGAGCTTGAACAGCAGCTCGCCGTACAGGTCGAAGCGGCCGGTCGCCTTCCAGGGCTCGGCGGGCAGGACGATCGGCATCCGGATCTCCTGCGCGCCGGATGCGTCCATCTCCTCGCGGACGATCTGCTCGATCCGGCGCATCGTTCGGACGCCGAGCGGCAGGGTCGTGTACACGCCCGCGGTCAGCTGGCGAACGAACCCCGCGCGCAGCAGCAGGCGGTGGCTCGCCACCTCCGCCTCGGCGGGATCTTCCCGCAGGGTCGGCGCGAACAGGTGCGAGAGCCGCATGGGCCTGGAAGGATACCCGGGATGGACGTGCGCCCGGACCGTTCGACGTTCGATGCCCTCGCGGCGTCGTGGCCGCTCGTGCCCGTCTGGACCGAGCTGCTCGCCGACGTCTCCACCCCGGTGGGCGTGTTCCCGGCGCTCGCCGGCGCCGGCCCCGGGATCCTGCTCGAGAGCGTGGAGCGCTCCGAGCGCTGGGGCCGGTACTCGTTCGTCGCCGGCGATCCCGCCGCGATCGTCGTCGTCGACGGCGACGG